>CAMURX010000001.1 GCA_947097615.1 uncultured Neisseria sp.
TTTCATCGCCCGCGCTGGTGGTTCAATCCATTACCACCATGCAAACGCAGCTGCGTAAACAAATTGACGATCTTAAAACCGAAATCAACCGCCATATTGACCGCCATCCCGATTTGAAAGACGACATCCGCCTGCTGAAAAGCATACCCGGCGTAGGCGAAGTGGTTTCGCTGCGGATGCTGACGCTGTACCGCAGCCGCGATTTTACAAGCGCCTCGCAGATGGCGGCCTTTGTCGGGCTGGTACCGAAAAAGCGGGAGTCCGGGCAGTTTAAAGGACAAAGCCGGCTGTCCAAACGCGGCAATCCGGTTATCAGAGCCAAACTGTACCTGGCCGCTGTCTGCGCGACGCGCTTCAACCCGGACATCCGCGCGCACTGCGAACGGCTAAGGGCGAAAGGCAAAAGCAAAATGCAAACCGTCGGCGCGGCCATGCGCCGTCTGGTTCAGATTTGCTACGGTGTGCTTAAACACCGTTGCGAATATCAGGCTCAAGTGATGCTTGCGGTCTGAGGGGGGAGATGGTATCTACGGTGGGGATGGCTTTCAAGCTGCCAATGCGTCGATTTTTCCAATCAAATGCAAGCAAAGGCAGCCTGAAAACCTTGTGAACAGGGTTTCAGGCTGCCTTTATCGTGTGCGGATTACTCTACTACGCCTACGGCTTTGAGCAGCTCGTCGGCGGCCAAAATGCCCGGCGCGTTGCCGGCCAGCGGGCTGTCGCCGGTGAGCAGGTGGCGGTCTTTGTGGATGCTGCCGTCGATGCTGGTTTTGCTGTTTTTCACCACTATGCCCAGCTCTTCCAGGCGTTGTGCTCGGCGCGGTCGGCGACGGGTTGTTTGGACAATTCGGTCATTTGGGTTTCCTTATTTGAGGTGGGTGAAAGCGGAGGATTATAGGTGGAGTTAATTGCCTTGTCTAAATCGTTTGCTTATAAATATGGAAAGGCCGTCTGAAAACTTGTTCGGGGCTTTCAGACGGCCTTTGGCCGCGTGCCGTCAGTGGTGGTGACGGTGTTGGGATGCTTGTTTGCGCGGGGACTTGGCTTTGTGCGGTGCGGCTTTTTTCTTCATCGGTTTGGCCTGTTTGGCAGAATGGTGGTGTTGGCCGGCGTGGTGGCCGTGCGGGGCGGCGAAAGAGGCGGGTGCGGCCAGGGCGAGGGCGCCTGCGGCGAGTAGGGCGATGCTGCTGCGTTTCATGTTTGACTCCTTGGGTCGGTTGCGGGGAGGGCGCATGATACGGGCGGGCAGTGTTTTGTTTACAAAGGGCGGGTAAAGGTGGCGTGGGACGGAAAAGGCCGTCTGAAAACCTGTTTTCGGGCTTTCAGACGGCCTGTTGCTCTTGTGCTTGGATTGCCGGGTCAGACGATACGTGCCTGTAACAGGTCGTTCATATTCAGCGCGCCGACCAGGAGGCCGTTTTCGTCGACGGCGAGCAGGCCGGAGATGTTGTGGCGCTGCATTTCTTTCAGGGCTTCGGTGGCGAGTTTGTCGGGGTGGATACTTTTGGGTTCGGCGTGCATCACGTCGTTGACGGTGAGGCCGGTGAAAGATTCGCTTTGTTGGAACAGGCGGCGCAGGTCGCCGTCGGTGAACACGCCTTTCAGACGGCCTTCGCGGTCGGTGACGGCGAGCATGCCCAGTCCTTTTTCGCTCATGATGACCACGGCGTCTTTCAGCAGCGTGCCTTCGGTGACGGCGGGGGAGTGTTTGCCGCCGTGCATCAGGTCGGCCACGCGCAGCAGCAGGCGTTTGCCCAGGCGTCCGGCGGGGTGGCTGAGGGCGAAGTCTTCGCGGGTGAAGGAACGGGCGCGCAGCAGGGTGACGGCCAGCGCGTCGCCCAAGGCCATCACGGCGGTGGTGCTGGATGTGGGGGCGAGGCCGAGCGGGCAGGCTTCCTGCGACACGGCGGCGGTGAGGTGGATGTCGGCGTGGCGCGCCATGGTGGATTCGGGGTGGGCGGTGATGCAGATGAGGCTGATGTTTTTGCGTTTGAGCGCGGGCAGGATGGCGGCGATTTCGTCGCTCTCGCCGGAATTGGAAATGGCCAGCACCACGTCGCCGTCGACGATCATGCCCAAGTCGCCGTGTGCGGCTTCGGCGGGGTGGACGAAGAAGGCGGGCGTGCCGGTGGAGGCAAGGGTGGCGGCGATTTTGTGGCCGACGTGGCCGGATTTGCCGATGCCGGTGACGACCAGGCGGCCGGTGCAGTTGAGGATGGTGTCGGCGGCGGCGGCGAAATTGGCGTCGAGGCCGTCTGAAATCTCGCGCAGGGCGGCGGCTTCGGTTTGCAATACTTCCTGTGCCCAGCGGATGTATTGGGCGACGGTTTCGGTTTGCATGGTTTGTCCTGTTTTAAAGCAAAGGCGGCGCATGTTACGATGCGCCCCTTTATTGATGGCAACGGAGAACGAAAAAAATGAGCATTTTAACGGACGTGAAAAACTTAGGCCAACAAATCTGGCTCGACAATCTGTCGCGCTCGCTGGTGCAAAGCGGGGAGTTGGCGCGGATGCTGGAAGAGGGCGTGTGCGGCGTTACCTCCAATCCCGCCATTTTCCAAAAGGCTTTTGCCGCCGACCCGCTGTATGCGGCCGATATCGCCGCGCTGAAAACGCAGAACCTCACCGCCAAACAGCGTTACGAAACGCTGGCCGTGGCCGACGTGCGCGCCGCCTGCGATGTCTGCCTGAAAGAATACGAAGCAGACAGCGGGCGCGGCGGATTTGTCAGCCTCGAAGTGTCGCCCGAGCTGGCACACGATGCGGCGGGTACGGTGGTCGAAGCGCGCCGCCTGTTCCGCGAAATCGGCCGCCCGAACGCGATGATCAAAATCCCCGCCACTGACGCAGGGCTGGCGGCCTTGGAAACGCTGGTTTCAGACGGCCTTAACATCAATCTGACCCTGCTGTTTTCCCGCCGCCAAACCGTCAAAGCCTACGAAGCCTATGTGCGCGGCATTCGCGCGCGGCTGGCGCGCGGCGAAGCGGTTGGCGGCATCCGCGTGGTGGCCAGCTTCTTTATCTCGCGCATCGACAACGCGCTCGATAGCAATCTGCCCGAGCATCTGCGCGGCAAAACTGCGGTTGCCCTTGCCAAAGCGGCCTATGCCGACTGGCAGGACTTTTTCGGCAGCACGGAATTTGCCGTTTTGGCAGGGCAGGGCGCCAACCGCGTGCGGCTGCTGTGGGCGTCCACCGGCGTGAAAAATCCCGCCTATCCGCCGACGCTGTATGTCGACAGCCTGATCGGTGAAGACACCGTCAACACCGTGCCCGAAGCCACTTTGCAGGCTTTTGTTGCAGGCGGCACCGCCCGCGCCGCGCTGGCGGAGGACGCAGACGCTGCCTTTGCCGTGTTGGCAGAAGTTGCCGGTTGGGGCATAGAGGTGGAAGCGTTGGCGGAACGTTTGCAGCAAGACGGTTTGGCGCAGTTTGACGAGGCGTTTGCCAAGCTGCTGGCACCGCTGGCCTGATTTTGCCGCAGGCCGAAGGCCGTCTGAAAACCTGAAAACCCGGTTTCAGGTTTTCAGACGGCCTGCTGTCCGCGGCCGGTTGCGACCGTTCAAACTTATCAAACCCGAACGTTCAGACGGCTTTCCTTCCGTTCACGAACAATAAAAAACCCTGCCGGAAAAGCAGGGTTTTTGCTGAAAACGGATTAACGTTTCGAGAACTGTTTGGCGCGGCGTGCTTTGCGCAGACCCGGTTTTTTACGCTCCACTTCGCGGGCGTCACGGGTAACGAAACCGGCTTGCGACAGCGCGGATTTCAATGCGGCGTCGTAATCGATCAGCGCGCGGGTAATGCCGTGGCGGATGGCGCCGGACTGGCCGGTTTCGCCGCCGCCGGTGACGTTGACTTTGATGTCGAAGGATTCGGCATTTTCAGTCAGAACCAAGGGCTGGCGCACGACCATGCGGCTGGTTTCGCGGGCGAAGAATTCGTCGACGGGACGGCCGTTTACAATAATCTGGCCGCTGCCTTTTTGCAGGAATACGCGGGCAACCGAACTTTTGCGGCGGCCTGTGCCGTAGTAGTATTTACCGTTCATGTTGCGTCCTTATTTCAATTCCAAAACTTTGGGCTGTTGTGCGGCGTGTGCGTGTTCGGCACCGGCATACACTTTCAGTTTTTTAATCATGGCATAACCCAAAGGGCCTTTGGGCAGCATGCCTTTGACGGCTTTTTCCAAAGCGCGGCCGGGGAACTGTTCCTGCATTTCGCGGAAAGTGCGCTCGTAGATGCCGCCGGGGAAGCCGGAATGGCGGTAGTATTTTTTGCCTTCGAATTTGGCGCCGGTTACACGCAGTTTGTCGGCGTTGATGACGATGATGTAGTCGCCGGTGTCGACGTGCGGAGTGTATTCGGGCTTGTGTTTGCCGCGCAGGCGGCTGGCAACTTCGGCTGCTAAGCGACCCAGAACTTTGTCTTCCGCGTCGATCACAAACCATTCGCGCTTCACCTCGTGCGGTTTGGCTGAAAAGGTTTTCATAAGGATTGATCCAAAGAGATATAGAAAGCCGCGGATTTTAGTGTCTTATCGGATGCCTGTCAATCTGAAGTGACGGGGAGTCGGGCGGATCGGGGTAAAGTGTGGGAAAAGGAAAAGCACCGCTTGAATCGGTGCTTTTTTGGGGGATTCCCCGCAGGCGGCGTTTCGGCTCAATCCGCTTGAACCTTGTCAAACAAGGCGGTTGTCTCGGGCAGCTTCGGGTGCGTTTCCCGTAGGAACGCTCGCGCCTGCTGCATCTCCCGACAACCTGAAGCGAACTTATTGGTTCAAAGGAATGTATGCCTTGGCGCTCGCCGCAGGGAAAAGGGGGGGGAGGTTGGTTAGGGCACTTTCGCCAGTGCTTTGTCGCACACCTCTGTCATGTGGGCTATTCTACGCTCAAATTCGCCGATTGCCAAACCGTCTTTCATCGACATTTTAAGCAGGTCGTGGACGACGTTGAGGGCGGCGATGATGATGATTTTGTCGCTTTCGACGATGCGTCCGCCGCTTTCTACGGCTTCGATTTTTTTGTTGAGCATGTCGAGCGCCTGCAAGAGGGTGTCTTTTTCGGAGGCGGGGGTGCCGATGCTGAATGTGCGCCCCATGACGGAGACGGGGATTTGTTCGATGCTGCTCATGGTTCTGCTCCCGGGTTGTGTGCGGCGGTTTCAGACGGCCTCTCCTGCGGCAGGCGGCCGGACAGGCGGCGCAGTTCGGCGGCGGTGTCGGCCAGGAGGGCGCGGTAGGTTTGGTTTTCGGCGCTCAGGGCGTCGATTTTGCTTTGCAGGTCTTCTTTCAGTTTGCCGACCTGCACCAACAGGGCTTCGCTCAATTCGTCGACGGCGGCCTGATGCTGGTCGTCTTTGCGTTTCTGTTCGGCTTTGAGGCGGACGTTTTCAAGCTGCTGTTTGCGGCTTTCGCTGAGCAGGGTTTCGAATTTCTGCGACAGCTGGTAGACGCGGGCTTCGAGTTTGTCCAATGGTTTGTTCATGTTCGGCTCCTGAGGCCGTCTGAAAGTTTCAGACGGCCTTTTTCGGTTTACTCGGGTTTGGTTTCGCGCAGCATCAGGCATTCGGCAGCGTCGTGTGCCGTGGTTTCGCCGCGCACGAGTCTGTGCAGGGCTTGGGTGACGGGCATGTCGATGTCGTGGCGGCGGGCGGCGCGCAGGACTTCGTCAATGGCGGGCACACCTTCGGCGACGTGTCCGATTTCGGCAAGAACTTCGTTCAGGGGTTTGCCTGCGGCAAGGCCGAGGCCGACTTTGCGGTTGCGCGAGAGTGCGCCGGTGCAGGTCAGGATGAGGTCGCCCATGCCGGCCAGCCCCATCATGGTTTTCTGCTGCGCACCCATGGCGACGGCGAGGCGGGTAATTTCTGCCAAGCCGCGTGTAATCAGTGCGGCACGGGCGTTGAGGCCGTATTCGAGGCCGTCTGAAAGGCCGGTGGCGATGGCCATGACGTTTTTCACTGCGCCGCCGACTGCCACGCCGACGGTGTCGGTGTTGGCATAGAGGCGCAGGACGGTGGTGTTGAGTTCGCGGGCTAGGCTGCTTATCCAGGCTTCGTTTTCGGCGGCGAGGACGACGGCGCAGGGCAGCTGCTGCGCCAGTTCCTGCGCGAAACTGGGGCCGGAGAGCAGGCCGGTTTTGTCGTTTTCGGGCAGCACTTCGCGCAGCGCTTGGTGCGGCAGCAAGCCGGTGTCGAGTTCGAAACCTTTGCAGGCGGCGAGAACGGGCAGGCCGCCGAATCCTGCCGCTTTGATTTGTTCCGCCGCGCCGCGCAGTCCGGCAACGGGGGTGACGATCAGCACAAGGCCGCTGCCGTTCAGGGCGGTGGCGGGGTCGGCGTGCACGGTCAGCGCGTCGGGGAAGGGGAAGCCGGGGAAGTAGCGTTTGTTTTCGCGTTCGGCCTGCATGGCGGCGGTTTGTTCGCGGCTGCGCGTCCACAGGGAAACGCGGTTGCCGTGCCGGGCGAAGTGTACGGCTAGTGCGCTGCCCCACGCGCCTGCGCCGATAACGGTGATGTTCATGGCTGTTGTCCGTCGGCGGACGGTCTGTTGCAAACGGGCGGCATTATGGCATTTTGAGGGGGTTTTCTCAAACTGAGGCGGAGCGGTGGGAGGCTGTTTGCGAAAAATCTTTTTTGTCGTCGGAAGGCTGTTTGAAGTGGAGATTCAGCGAAGTTCAAACTATGTTTAAAGGGTTTTCAGACGGCCTTTGCTTGAAACGGTGAAACTGCGTGTGCCGCAGGGTGACGACCTGACTGCTGCTTTTCAGACGGCCTTTGTGCTGCCGGAAGCCGTTCCTGCCTGTGCGGGAATGCCGTTTCTGAAAACGGTTTGTTCGAGCGCGTCGGCGAATGCGGCCAAATCGCGCCGCCATTGCGCGGCGTTGTTTTTGGAAAAATATAGTGAAAGATGCGGGGCGTTTTCGACGTGGCAGCCGTAGCTTTGTTCTACCGGCAGGACGGACAGCTCGCCCATGCCTTCGAATATCAGGCGGACGGCGGAGGGTGCGGCGGGATGGCGCAGCGTCCAAACGGCGGAAACGTCCAAGCCGTTGCCTGCGGATTCGTCTATTCGCAGGTTGCGGGCGGCGAGTGTGCGGTATAAGTCGTCGAGGTGTCGCTGCATGGTGTGGCCTTCTATAAAGATAAAGGCCGTCTGAAAAGCGGCTTTCTTTTTTCAGACGGCCTTGCGCTTGTGTCGGAGGCCGTCTGAAACCATGTCTCAAAAGCTTTCAGACGGCCTTTCCGTGCCTTATTCCACTGTTACCGATTTGGCTAGGTTGCGCGGCTTGTCCACGTCGGTGCCGCGTGCGAGGGCGGCGTGGTAGGAAAGAAGCTGCACGGGGATGGTGTGCACGATGGGCGAGAGCGTGCCTGCATGGCGCGGGGTGCGGATGACGTGTACGCCGTTTGATTCGGTGAAATTGCTGTCCAAATCGGCAAAGACAAACAGTTCGCCGCCGCGCGCGCCCACTTCCTGCATATTGGCTTTGACTTTGTCCAACAGCGCGTCGTTGGGTGCAATCACGACTACGGGCATATTCTCGTCAACCAGCGCCAAGGGGCCGTGTTTGAGCTCGCCTGCGGGATAGGCTTCGGCGTGGATATAGGTGATTTCTTTGAGTTTTAACGCACCTTCGAGAGCAATCGGGTAGTGGATGCCGCGACCCAAGAAAAGTGCGCTGTCTTTTTTGGCAAACTTTTGCGCCCAAGCGGCGATTTGCGGCTCGAGGTTGAGCGCGTGCTGGATACTGCTGGGAAGCTGGCGCAATTCGTCGAGATAGCTGCGCGCCTGTGCGTCGGACACGAAGCCGCGCAGTTTGCCCAAGGTTACGGACAGGCCGAACAAGACGACAAGCTGGGTGGTAAAGGCTTTGGTGGAGGCGACGCCGATTTCCGCACCGGCGCGGGTGTAAAGCACCAATTCGCTTTCGCGCGGCAGGGCGGATTCCATCACGTTGCACACCGACAGGCTGTGGCTTTGGCCGAGCGATTGGGCGTATTTCAGGGCTTCCATCGTGTCGAGGGTTTCGCCCGATTGCGAGATGGTGACGACAAGCTGTTCGGGGTCGGCAATCACGTCGCGGTAGCGGTATTCGCTGGCGATTTCGACATCGGTGGGGATTTTGGCGATAGATTCGAGCCAGTAGCGGGCGGTGAGCGCGGCGTAGTAGGAGGTGCCGCAGGCGAGGATTTTGATGCTGCGGATTTTGCCGAACACGTCTCGTGCGGCCGCGCCGAAGTTTTCCGGCTCGAAGCCGCCGTCGATGAACACTTCGGCGGTGTCGGCGATGGCGCGGGGCTGCTCGTGGATTTCTTTTTGCATGAAATGGCTGTAGGGGCCAAGCTCCAGCGAGGCCAACGATAATTCGGACACTTTGACTTTGCGATCGGCCTCGTTGCCGGTTTTGTCAATCAGGCGGCGGATGCCGTCTGAACCGATTTGGGCGATGTCGCCGTCTTCGAGATAAACGATGCGTCGGGTAAACGCAATCACGGCCGATACGTCGGAGGCGATAAAGGTTTCATCGTCGCCCAATGCCACCAAAAGCGGGCAGCCCATGCGGGCGACGACCATTTCAGACGGCCTATCCTGCGCCATCACGGCAATGGCGTATGCGCCGTGAAAACGTGCGGCGGCGGTTTGTACGGCGGCAAAAAGGTCGCCGCCGTTTTGCGTGTATTCGTGGTTGATGCTGTGGGCAATGACTTCGGTATCGGTTTGCGATTCAAAGGTGTAGCCCAAGCCTTGCAGGCGTTCGCGCTCGGCTTCGAAGTTTTCGATGATGCCGTTGTGCACCACGGCGATGTTGCCGCCAGAGATGTGGGGGTGGGCATTAGGCTCGGTTACGCCGCCGTGGGTTGCCCAGCGCGTGTGGCCGATGCCGGTGTGGCCGAACAGCCCTTTTTCACGCGCCGCGTCTTCCATCAGCTGCACGCGGCCGACGCGGCGCACGCGCTTGATTTTGCCTTCGGCGTAAACGGCGATGCCCGAGGAGTCGTAACCCCGGTATTCGAGGCGTTTGAGGCCGTCTGTTAAAAAATCGACGACATTATGATTGGCGCGCACTGCGCCGACGATACCGCACATAATCGTTCCTTAGTATCAGATTGGAGCGGCTGCTCCGTTGGTAAAACCCGCGCCGCTGACTTTCAGACGGCCGCGGGGCGAAAGGGGGAAACGGGTTTTCACTTCGTTGAAGCTGCGCTTTCAGACGGCCTTTTGCTGCGTTGCACCCGCATCGGAGGCCGTCTGAAACCCTATTTGCGTTCTTTTTCGGGGCGCACCCAGCCTTCGATTATGGTTTGGCGGGCGCGGGCGAGGGCGAGTTTGCCTTCGGGGCAGTTTTGGGTAATCGCGCTGCCTGCGCCGGTGGTGGCGCGGCTGGCTACGGTTACGGGGGCGACGAGTACGGTGTTGGAGCCGATGCGGACTTCGTCGCCGATGACGGTGTGGTGTTTGTTGACGCCGTCGTAGTTGGCGACAATCGTGCCTGCGCCGATGTTGGTTTTGCGGCCGACGGTGGCGTCGCCGATGTAGGCTAGGTGGTTGGCTTTGCTGCCTTCGCCGAGGGTGGCGTTTTTGACTTCGACGAAGTTGCCGATGTGTACGCCGTCTGAAAGGCGGGCGTTGGGGCGCAGGCGGGCGTAGGGGCCGATGTGGGCGGATGCGCCGATTTCGCAGTCTTCGAGGTGGGAGAAGGCGGCGATTTTTGTGCCTGCGCCGATTTTGGCGTTTTTGATGACGCAGTTTGCGCCGATTTCCACGCCGTCGGCGAGTTCGACTTCGCCTTCGAGTACGACGTTTACGTCTATCACGACATCTTGGCCGTGTTTCAGACGGCCCCGTAAGTCGAAGCGGGCGGGGTCGCGCAGGGTGAGGCCGGCTTTGAGCAATTCGGCGGCCTGCTCGGCTTGGAAGATGCGTTCGAGTTCGGCAAGCTGGACTTTGTTGTTGACGCCTGCGGCCAGATGGGAGGCGCGCACTTGTACGGGGTGTACGGCAATGCCGTCTGCTACGGCCATGGCGATGAGGTCGGTGAGGTAATACTCGCCTTGGGCGTTGTTGCTGGAGAGGCGGTTGAGCCAGCCTGCCAGATATTTGTTGGGCAAGACGAGAATGCCGGGGTTGGTTTCTTTGATGATTTTTTGTGCGGGGTCAGCGTCTTTTTCTTCAACGATGGCGGTAACTTTGCCGGCTTCGTCGCGCACGATGCGGCCGTAGCCGGTGGGGTCGTCGGGCAGGTCGGTCAGGAGGGCAACTTCTTCGCCTGCGGCATCAACCAAAGCGTCCAGTGTGGCGGCATCGATGAGGGGGACGTCGCCGGCGAGTACGAGGGTGCGGCCGGTGTCGGCGAGGTGCGGCAGGGCGGTTTTGACGGCGTGGCCGGTACCCAGCTGTTCGGTTTGTTCGACCCAGACGACATCGCGTTTGACGGTGTCGAGCACCTGCTCTTTGCCGTGGCCGATGACGGCGCAGATGATGGCGGGATTGAGTGCGGCAGCGGTATCGATGATGCGTTCGAGCATGGGGCGGCCGCCGATTCGGTGCAGCACTTTGGGCATTTTGGAATACATGCGCGTGCCTTTGCCGGCGGCGAGGATAACGATGTGAAGGTCGGGACGGTTCATGGGCATCTCTCTTTGCAGATTGTGCGGATAAGGGGAAGGCCGTCTGAAACGGCTTGCGGCTTCGGACGGCGGGAAACGGGAAAAGGCCGTCTGAAAAAAAGCGGTTTCAGACGGCCTTTGTGCCGCGCGGCGGCTTATTGCGGGCGGATTTTTTCCCAGTGCGTGCCGCGTACTTCCTGTTCCTGACCGCTGCGGGCGGGCAGAACGGCGTGTTGTTCGGGGCGGTATTGGTTGTTGCGCATATTGCGCGAGTAGGTGCCGTCCTGATAGGTGACGCCTGTTCCGGCGGGGTATTTCTGGCGCAGCGCGGTGCGGCCTTCGCTGTTTTGGTAGGTTTCCCAAGAGCAGGCGGACAGGGCGGCGAGGAGGGCGAGGGGGAGCAGGTAACGCATGGTTTTTCCTTTTTGAAAAAACGCATTCTAGCGGATTTGGCGGGGGAAAGACAGCCGTAGAAAGGCCGTCTGAAAGCAGGTGCGGCGGGCGGAACGCGCTTTCAGACGGCCTCTTGTGCCCTTGCGGAAACTCACTCCGCCGCAGGCGTTTCCGCAGCGGGTGCGGGCGGCGGTTCCTCCGTTTCAGCGGCGACGGCGGTTTCTGCGGCAACGGTTTGCGCCGGTGCGGCGGGAACGGGGAAGGGGACGGGCGTCGGCGCGGCGGACGCAGGCAGCGGCGGCAGATAGTTTTCGGGATTGACGGCCTTGCCTGCGGCGCGCACTTCGAAATGCAGTTTCACGCGTTCGGCATCACTGCTGCCCATCAGCGCCACGGTGTCGCCCGCGCGCACGGTTTGGTCTTTTTGTACCAAGAGTTTGTCGTTGTGGGCGTAGGCGGTGAGCACGCCGCCGCCGTGGCTGATGAGGACGAGGTTGCCGTAGCCGCGCACGCCGTTGCCCGCATAGAGCACCTTGCCCGCGGCGGCGGCTTTCACAGGGTCGCCCGCGCTGCCTGCGAAATCGACGCCTTTGTTCGCACCACCGAAACGGGCGAGGACGGGATTGGCGCTGGGCAGGTGCATGGAGAGTTTGTTGGTTTGCGGCACAGCGCGGCTTTTGCCTGCGGCGGTGTCGGACGTGCGTGGGGCGTTTTTACCGACGCGCAACATCTGGCCGACGGTGATTTTCGACGGGTCGCTGAGTTTGTTCCATTTGGCCAGCGTGGCGGGCGACTGGCCGACGCGGGCGGCGATGCGGTGCAGCGTGTCGCCAGGGCGGACGCGGTAGTAGCCGTCGGAAGGGGATTGGGAGGCGCAGGCCGCGAGCAGGAGCAGAGCGGCGGCGGAGAAGGTTTTGAGTGGGGTGGGAAGCGGTGTTTTCATGGCGCAAAGCATAGCAAAAGCCGCCGAGCCCGGGAACAGGGCATACGGGCAGACGCGGAACGCAGACGCCGCTGCGCTGCGCCGCCCGATGCCGTTTGCGCCGCGCTTTCAGACGGCCTCCCGCACCGCGTTCCCCGCCGCCCTGCTTTACTTTTTTTTACCGCCCATTGTCGCGCTTCTGCGTTGAAATCGCCGCTTTTGTCTGTATGTTTCGCCCCCGCAACCACTCATTACAAAGGACAAACTATGCGGAACGCCGGTATCGGTTTTCTTGTTTTCATCGTGCTGGAAATTCTGTCGATCGCCCAAGTGGCGGGCAGAATCGGCGCGGCGCCCGCCATCTTGCTGATGGCGCTCAGCGCGATGGCGGGCGTGTTCATGCTGCGGCGCATGGGGCTGTCGGGCGTGCTGCTGGCGGCGGCTGCCGTGCGCGGCGGCGGCAAAGTGTCGGCCTACCAGCTTTTGTGGCCAGTGCGCTATGCCGTGGCCGCCATGCTGCTCATCAGCCCGGGTTTTGTGTCCACCGTGCTGGCCGTGCTGCTGATGCTGCCCTTCAAAGGCGGCGCGCCCGTCGAGCAGACGCAGGGCGCGGCGCCGTTCGGCGGCTTCGGCCAAACGCGGCGCGGCGGTGCGGACGACGACATTATCGAAGGCGATTTCCACACGGTAGACGGCAGGCCGTCTGAAAACGGTGCAAACCGCCGCATCGAAGACCACAGCCGTTAAAACACACGTCAAACCCGCAGAGGCCGTCTGAAAACGCAATGCCGCCGCGTGCAGCGACAATTTTCAGACGGCCTGCTTTAATTTTCAGACGGCCGCCCATACCTACCGCACCGTTCCAAACTACCCGCAAAAACACAACCATGAGCAACCGCGATTTTTACGAAACACTCGGCGTCGCCCGCAGCGCCACCGACGACGAAATCAAAAAAGCCTACCGCAAGCTGGCGATGAAATACCATCCCGACCGCAACCCCGACGACAAAGCGGCCGAAGAAAAATTCAAAGAAGTGCAAAAAGCCTACGACACCCTGTCCGACAAAGAAAAACGCGCCATGTACGACCAATACGGCCACGCCGCCTTCGAGCAGGGCGCGGGCGGCTTCGGCGGCGGAGGTTTCGGCGGCTTCGGCGGCGCACAGGGCTTCGATTTCAGCGACATTTTCAGCCAGATGTTCGGCGGCGGAGGCGGAGCCTCGCGCCAGCAGAGCTATCAGGGTGCGGATTTACAGTATGACGTACAAATCAGCCTCGAAGAAGCGGCGCAGGGCGTGAAAAAACGCTTCACCATACCGACCTACGAAGACTGTGACGTCTGCCACGGCAGCGGCGCCAAACCCGGCACGTCGGCCACCACCTGCTCCACCTGCCGCGGCACGGGCACCGTCCACATCCGCCAGGCCATCTTCCAAATGCAGCAAACCTGCCCCGCCTGCCACGGCAGCGGCAAAGAAATCAAAGACCCCTGCGTCAAATGCCGCGGCGAAGGCCGCGTGAAAGCGAGCAAAACCGTCGAAGTCAACATCCCCGCCGGTATCGACGACGGCCAGCGCATCCGCCTCTCCGGCGAAGGCGAACCCGGCCGCAACGGCGCACCCGCAGGCGACCTCTACGTTGCCGTCCATGTGAAACAGCACAAAATCTTCGAGCGCGACGGCGTTGACCTGCATTGCGAACTGCCCGTCAGCTTCACCGTCGCCGCACTCGGCGGCGAAGTGGAAGTGCCCACCCTCGAAGGCAAAGTCAAACTCACCATCCCGAAAGAAACGCAAACCGGCCGCCGCATGCGCGTCAAAGGCAAAGGCATCAAATCCCTGCGTTCGGGCGCTGTTGGCGACCTCTACTGCCATGTTGTCGTCGAAACCCCGGTCAATCTCACCGACCGCCAAAAAGAGCTGCTGGAAGAATTTGAAAAAATCTCCACCGGCCTCGACCGCAGCCAAACCCCGCGCAAGAAATCGTTTTGGGACAAGGTGGAAGACAAAGTGAACGACTTGTTCAACTAATCTTGTCGCCGCTATTGCCGAAACGGGAAAAAGGCCGTCTGAAACATTCAGACGGCCTTTCTGCACCCGTTGCCTGCCGTTTTAATTTTGTTGAAACTGCGCTTTCAGACGGCCTTCGCCGCAGGCGCGCCAAACCGTTCCGCTATATAATCGCCGCCGTTTTGTCCGACAAACCACCTCATGCGCCGCACCGTTTTCATCGCCGACCTCCACCTATCCGACGACACGCCCGACCTCAACCGCCTGTTCGCGCAGGCGCTGCGCGGCTGGGAAAACGATACCGACGCGCTCTATATATTGGGCGACCTGTTTGAAGCCTGGCTGGGCGACGATATGCCCGACAAGGCGGCGCAGGACGCGGCGGCAGCGCTGAAAGCCTTTTCCGCCCATACGCCCGTTTATTTCATCTGCGGCAACCGCGATTTCCTGCTCGGCAAAAAATACGCCGCTGCCGCAGGCATGACTCTGCTGCCCGAGACGGAAGAATTGGTGCTTTACGGCAAAACCTGCCTGATTTCCCACGGCGACGAAATGTGTACCGACGACACCTCCTACCAACATTTCCGACGCGTCATGCGCAATCAAGCCGTGCAGAAAATCCTGCTGTCGCTGCCGCAGAAATGGCGCAGGAAAATTGCTGCCGATATGCGTGCCGCCAGCAAAAAGCGCAAACGCGAAATCGGCATGGGCAGCATCTCAGACGTGACGCAAAAAGGCGTCTGCCAAGCCCTGTCGCGGCATCCGCAGGCCGAAATCCTGATCCACGGTCACACCCACCGCCCGGCCGTCCACCGTCACACCTGCGGCAGCCGAACCGTTACGCGCTACGTCTTGCCCGACTGGCACGACGGGCGCGGCGGTTTTTTGTCGGTATCGGAAAAGGGTTGCGAAATCCTGCCTCTGGTTTTGCATGAGGCCGTCTGAAAAGAATGCGTGCAAAAGCGCGGGGGAAGGGCGTTTGGATAAAAAGCCACATTTTCATCGGTTTGCCCGGCACAAACGGCGTGCGGAAAAAATGTGTGCTTGCTGCGGATTGCGGGTTTGTGGTATAAACCGCGTTTTACTTTTTCAGAAGTTTGGAGTTAAACTATGGCACGAGTTTGTAAAGTGACCGGAAAACGCCCGATGAGTGGCAACAACGTGTCGCACGCCAATAATAAGACCAAACGCCGTTTTTTGCCTAACTTGCAAACACGCCGTTTTTGGGTTGAGAGTGAAAACCGCTGGGTGCGCCTGCGCGTATCCAATGCAGCATTGCGCACCATCGACAAGCTCGGCATCGATGCCGTTTTGGCCGATCTGCGCGCGCGCGGCGAAGCTTGATTTTGAAGATTTTCGATTAAGGAATTACTGCTATGCGCGATAAAATCAAACTGGAATCGAGTGCCGGTACCGGCCACTTCTACACCACAACCAAAAACAAACGTACCATGCCCGGCAAGCTGGAAATCAAAAAATTTGATCCCGTTGCCCGCAAACACGTTATGTACAAAGAAACCAAACTGAAATAATCCGGTTTCGCCAAAGCCGCATAAAGCTAAATGCTTTATGCGGCTTTTTACGGTTTTCAGACGGCCTTTGCCTGCCAAGTCCCGCATTTGGGCGGTTTCCTGTTGTTTTAGCAAAAGGCGGTATGTTAATATTTGCAAAATGTTGACAATTCAGGCCGTCTGAAAACGCGATTCCGCCTCGCTGCCGAAACAGTGCGGCGGGGATTGCTGTTTTCAGACGGCCGTCTGAACGGAGAAAACCATGAATGCTGTAGTGATTGCCGTAATCGTGATGCTCGTGCTGTCGGTGGCGCGGGTGCACGTGGTGTTGAGCCTGACCATCGGCGCGTTTGCCGGCGGGCTTTTGGCCGGCATGCCGCTTGCCGACGTGATGGCGGACGACAAGGTGGTGCAGGAAGGCATCATCACCGTGTTCCAAACCGGCCTCTCCGGCGGCGCGAAAATCGCGCTCTCGTATGCCATGCTCGGCGCGTTTGCGATGGCGATTACCCATTCCGGCCTGCCGCAACAGCTGGCGGGCGCGGTGGTGCGCAAGCTCAACCGCTCCGAATCGGACGCGGGCAAACTCAAATGGATACTTTTGCTGCTGATTCTTGCGATGGGCGTGATGAGCCAAAACGTCGTGCCCATCCACATCGCCTTTATCCCGATGATTATTCCGCCGCTCTTGCTGGTGTTTAACCGCCTGAAAGTCGACCGCCGCCTGATTGCCTGTGTGATTACGTTCGGCCTGGTTACAACCTATATGTTTCTGCCCTACGGCTTCGGCGCGATTTTCTTAAACGAAATCCTGCTGGGCAACATCGAAAAAGCGGGGCTGAACGTCAAACACATCAACGTGATGCACGCGATGGCCATCCCCGCGCTGGGCATGGTGGCCGGGCTGTTGCTCGCCTTTGTCCGCTTTCGCAAACCTCGCGTTTACCAAAGCAGCGAAGTCGATTTGGCCGACAACCAAAGCGCCGCCGCCACGCCCGCGCCCTCGTCCTACCGCAGCCTAGTTGCCGCCGTAGCGATTGCCGTGTGCTTTGTCATCCAGTTGGTTTATAAAGACGCGCTTTTGCTCGGCGCGATGGTGGGCTTTGCCGTATTCATGACGCTGGGCGTGGTCAAACGCCACGATGCCAACGACGTGTTCGGCGAGGGCATCAAAATGATGGCGATGGTGGGCTTTATCATGATTGCCGCGCAGGGTTTCGCCGCCGTGATGCAGGCCACCGGCCACATCCAGCCGCTGGTTGACGGCAGCATGCAGATGTTCGGCGGCAGCAAAGGCATGGCCGCGCTGGCCATGCTCTTGGTCGGTCTTTTGGTAACGATGGGCATCGGCTCGTCGTTTTCCACCCTGCCGATTATCACCGCGATTTATGTACCGCTGTGCATCAGCCTAGGCTTCTCGCCGCTGGCCACCGTAGCGATTGTCGGCACGGCAGGCGCGCTGGGCGATGCCGGTTCGCCCGCTTCCGATTCCACGCTCGGCCCCACCATGGGCTTGAACGCCGACGGCCAGCACGACCACATCCGCGACTCGGTTATCCCCACCTTCATCCACTACAACATCCCGCTGACCATCGCCGGCTGGATTGCCGCCATGGTATTGTAAATGAACGACATTCAAGATTTGGAACATCGCATCACCGAGCTGGAAATTCAGACGGCCTTACAGGACGATTTGATTACCCGCTTAAGCGACACCATCGCGCAAATGCGCCAAACGCTCGACTTGCAGCAGTCGCAACTGCAGCTGCTCTACCGCCGGCTGCAAGACAAAAGCAGCGGCGAAGCCGAGCCTTACAGCCTGCGCGACGAAATTCCGCCGCATTATTAGATTAGCCGCATTATTAAACACCGCACGCAAAGGCCGTCTGAAAACCCCGAAACCGTGCTTTCAGACGGCCTGAACGTTCCTATAAAGCTTGCAAAAAACAAGTGCCTGCGCGATAATCCGCCCCTTGCCCGCAAGGGTGCATTGAAGCACAGGTACAGTCCCTGTGCCCGCTAACATAAAGGACATTCACATGAAACAAGGCATTCACCCCAATTACCACGAAGTAAACGTTACCTGCTCCTGCGGCAACAAATTCGTGACCCAATCCGCCATGGAAAAAGAAAACTTCAACATCGAGGTTTGCTCCAACTGCCACCCCTTCTACACCGGCACCCAAAAAATCGTCGACACCACCGGCCGCGTTGACAAATTCAACAGCAAATTCGGCAACCTGTTCAAACGCGGTTAAACCGCCGAAACCTGAAAAAAAAAAAGACTGCTTACCGGCAGTCTTTTTTGTTTCAGACGGCCTGCCTTGCTATCATGCCCGCTTTTTTCAGACGGCCTCAACCATGAACCGCTTCAACCTCATCATTATCGGCGACGAAATCCTGCACGGCAGCCGCCAAGACAAACATTTCTCCTTTTTCAAAAACCTGCTCGAAACACGCGGCCTCAAGCTCAACCAGGTGCAATACCTGCCCGACGAACGCGGCCTGCTGGTAAGGCAGCTTTCCCGCAGCTTTTCAGACGGCCTGCCCGCCTTCGTCACCGGCGGCATAGGCTCGACGCCCGACGACCACACCCGCCAAGCCGCCGCCGAAGCCCTCGGCCTGCCGCTGGTGCGCCATCCCGAAGCCGCCGCACTGATTGCGGGTGTTACCGCCAAACGCGGCGAAAGCCTCGATTCGCCCGAACACCGCCAGCGCCTGAAAATGGCCGACTTCCCGCAGGGCGCGGATATCATCCCCAATAGTTTCAACAACATCGCCGGATTTTCCGTCCGCGAACACTATTTCCTACCCGGCTTTCCCGTGATGGCGCACCCGATGGCCGAATGGGTGCTGGAAAACCGCTATGCCGACCGCTTTCACCGCCTTAGCAGCGACGGGCGCGGCATTTGGATATTCGGCCTGCCCGAATCGCGCATCACGCCGCTGATGGAGCGTATCGAACGCGATTATGCGGGCATCCGCACATACAGCCTGCCCAGCGTCGGCCGCACCGAAGCCGACGGCAGCCGCGTTGCGCCGCATATCGAGTTCGGCATCAAAGCCGAAGGTGCGGCCTGCACGCTGCTTGATCAGGCTTGGGAAGAGGTATTGCGCGAATTGGGCGCTTTGGGCGGCGAAATGCGTGAAATCACTCAGGAATAAAGCCGCTTTAAGGCAGATGTCGATATGTCTGAGGCCGTCTGAAAAAAGACGCGGCGGCGCATATATAAAGAAAAGGCCGTCTGAAACTTTTCAGACGGCCTTATTGGTGTGGCGCAATGCTTAGTGATGGTGGCCGTGCGGGCCGTGGACGTGGCCGTGTTCGGTTTCTTCTTTTGTCGCTTCGCGGATGCTGTCCACCTTCGCTTTGAAACGGATTTTCATGCCTGCCAGCGGATGGTTGCCGTCGACCACCACTTTGCCTTCGGCCACATCGGTCACGCGGAAGATAACCACGTCGCCGTCGGGCATGTCGGCTTCAAACATCATGCCCGGCTTCACTTCGGCGGGGAAAGCGTCGGCCGGTTCGATGCGGATCAGCTCGGGATCTTGCTCTCCGAACGCGTCGTCGGGTTGGAGCACAACGTCTACTTCGTCGCCGATGTTTTTCTCGTGCAGGGCTTCTTCCACCAGCGGGAAAATGCCGTCATAGCCGCCGTGCAGGTAAACGATGGGCTGCTGCGTTTCATCGATGAGCTGGTCGTTGGCGTCGAACATTTGGTAATGCAGGCCGACAACGGTGTCTTTTTTAATCATGGCTGTCTTTCGGAACAGGTTGTAAAAGCGCGCATTGTATCATCAAGCCGCAGGCGCAGATGGTTTATTTCGGCCCGTTTTTACGGTGCGATCCGAGTGTTCTGCGGGGGATGTGCGGATGTTGTTGCGTTTTTGCTACCGGAAAACAGAATGGATGGGCTTGGGAGGGCGGTGGACGGGATCAAGGACGGCGTGAAAAATAAAACAGTATGTTTCCAAAAGGTTTTATTGGAGCCGTACGGGAAATGCGGTTTCGCCTGCGTGCTTGCGGCAGCGCTCTGACGTGCCGACGGAAAACGGCGGATACTATCCCGTCGGCACAGCGACGAATGTGACGCAAATCAAAGTATGATTGATTTTGCACGGTCTGATAGGCATAATGGCGGCCGTTCAGCATAAATCCGCAAAAGCCCGCAACGGCAGCGCTGTTGTAGGGCGTTATTATTTGCTGATGTTTTTGGTTAATTTATCTTTTGCAATAGGTGTTTTAAAAATGAAAAAATCTCTTTTGGCCGCTACCCTGATGTCCCTGTTCCTGGCCGCTTGCGGCGACAACGCTGCAAACAACGCCGCTTCCGCCGTTGACGCTGCCGCTTCCGCTGCTTCCGAAGCCGCCGCTTCTGCCGCTTCCATGGCTGAAACTGCCGCTGCTTCCGCAACCGAAGCTACTGAAGCCGCTGCATCTGCTACCGAAGCTGCCGCATCTGCTGTTGAAGCTGCCGCTTCCGAAGCTGCTGCCAGCAAATAATCGGGATTTTCCCTTTGCGACAGAGCGCTTCGGCGCTCTGTTTTGCATGGCGCAAAGGCCGTCTGAACGTTTCAGACGGCCTTTGCGCCTTTGTTCTGAAAACAGCGGCACGAATCGGAACGGCGTGCGGTAGGCGTGCCATTGCGTCCCGCTATATAATCCGCCGCTTTGCCCGACAGCCTTGGAAACGATTATGCCCGCCGACCTCAGCGAACTGGCCGCCCTTTTGCACGAAGACGAAATCCTGCGCGATGCCGACGCCCTGCTCACCGACCAGCGCCGCCGCTACACGGGAAAAGCCGCATTGGTGCTGCGGCCGCAAAGCACCGAATCCGTGCAAAAAATCATGCGCTTTTGCTTTGCAAACCGCATTTCCGTCACCCCGCAGGGCGGCAACACCGGCCTGTGCGGCGCGGCTGTGCCGCAGGGCGGCGTTCTGCTCAACTTAGGCCGTCTGAACCGCATCCGCAGCATCAGCGCCGCCGACAACGCCGTCACCGTCGAAGCGGGCTGCATCCTACAAAACGTCCAACAGGCCTCCGCCGCTGCGGGGCGGCTGTTTCCCCTCAGCCTCGCCAGCGAAGGCTCGTGCCAGATCGGCGGCAACATCGCCTGCAACGCCGGCGGCCTCAACGTCTTGCGCTACGGCACCATGCGCGACCTCGTCCTCGGCATCGAAGCCGTTTTGCCCGACGGCGGACTCGTCTCCCAACTCGTCCCCCTGCACAAAAACACCACCGGCTACGACCTGCGCCAGCTCCTTATCGGCAGCGAAGGCACGCTTGCCGTCATCACCGCCGCCACCCTCAAACTCTTCCCCCTACCGCAAACTTACGAAACCGCCTGGGTTGGCGCCGACAGCATCGATCGTGCCGTCGGACTCCTCGCTCTCGTGCAACAACGCTTCGGCGAGCGGCTCACCAGCTTCGAACTCGTCGGCAGCCGCGCCCTCGAACTCTCCGCAGCCTACAGCCGCAGCGCCGCCCCCGTTTCCGCCCCCTGGCACGTCCTGCTCGAACTGGCCGACGCCGAACCGCGCGACGACCTCGGCGGCCTGCTCGCCGAATACCTGCTGCAACACGGCTTCGACAACAGCGTCCTCGCCCAATCCGCAAGCGAAAGGCAAACCCTGTGGACGCTGCGCGAAAACATCTCCGCCGCCCAACGCAGCCTCGGCGTCAGCATCAAACACGACATCGCCCTGCCCATAGAGCGCGTTGCCGAATTTGTCGGCAGCTGCGGTGCCGCGCTGCGCCAAACGTTCGCGGGCATCGACATCGTTCTCTTCGGCCACCTCGGCGACGGCAGCCTGCACTACAACACCTTCCTGCCCGCCGCGACAGGCAACGACGCCTACGCCTATGAATACGCCGTCAACACCGTCGTTTACGAACACGTCCTCGCCTGCGGCGGCACGATAGCCGCCGAACACGGTGTCGGCATCGTCAAACGCCACTGGCTGCCCCGCGTGCGCAGCGCGGCCGAACTGCGGCTGATGGGCGCCGTCAAAGCCGCCTTCGACCCGCACAACATCATGAACCCCGGCAAACTGCTGCCCGATTGAACCCCGGAGGCCGTCTGAAAGCACATTTCAGACGGCCTGCTATAATCCGCCGCTGCAAAACAGGGCATACCGACATGGAACAAACCGTTTACCTCTACACCGACGGCGCCTGCAAAGGCAATCCCGGCACGGGCGGCTGGGGCGCACTGCTGCGCTACGGCTGCCACGAAAAAGAACTCAGCGGCGGCGCGCGCGACACCACCAACAACCGCATGGAGCTCACCGCCGTCATCGAAGGGCTCAAAGCCCTCAAACGCAAAAGCCGCATCGAAATCTGCACCGACTCGCAATACGTCAAAAATGGCATGGAAAGCTGGATACGCGGCTGGAAGAAAAACGGCTGGAAAACATCGGCCAAACAGCCGGTGAAAAACGAAGACCTGTGGCGCGAACTCGACCGCCTCGTCGCCGAACACGACGTCGTCTGGACATGGGTCAAAGGTCATGCCGGACATCCTGAAAACGAACGTGCCGATGCCTTGGCCAACCAAGGCGCGGCAGCGGCAAAACAAAGCGGCGAGAGGCCGCAGGAGGCCGTCTGAAAATGGATTTGGAACAAATCGGCAAACGCAGCGGCCGCCGCTCCGACGCCGACCCGCAGTTGCAATTTCTCCTGCAAAGCGCCAAAGCGTGGCGGCAGCTCGATAACATCGTCAAACAGGAATTGCCCGCCAACCTGCATCCGCACGTTCAGACGGCCTGCATCGAAGAGGGCGCGCTGGTGCTGCTGGCCGCCAACAACATGGCCGCCTCGCGCCTGAAAATGATCGCCCCCGCCCTGCTGCCGCGCTTGCAGCAGTACAGCGATCTGATACAAAGCGTGCGCGTCAAAACCGTGCCCAAGCCCGCCGCGCCGCCGCGCCAAAACAGCCTGCGCCTGAGCGCCGCCGCCGCCGAAAGTTTCCGCCGCAGCGCCGAGCAGCTGCAACACCATCCGCAACTGGCCGCCGCTCTTCGCCGATTGGCCGGCAAATATCAAAAATAATTATCTTTCGTCGGGGTTTTGTGGTAGATTCCGCCTCTGACGCCCGCGCCGCAGAGGCCGCAGGCGGAACGGGAGCAAGAGTCAGACCTTTGTTTCCCCGACTTATTTTTTAACATCATCAGGAGATGAAACATGAAGGCATACTTAGCACTGATTTCCGCAGCCGCACTGGCACTGAGCGCGTGTGGCGACAACAAACCGGCCGAAACCCCTGCCGCGCCGCCCGCCGCTTCCGCCGAAGCCGCGCCCGCGTCTGCCGCCTCCGAAGCCGAACCCGCCGCGCCTGCCGCTTCCGAAGCCGCGCCCGCAGCATCCGCCGAAGCTCCTGCCGCCGCAGCCGGCGCGTGCGAAACCGTGGTGGAATCCAACGACATGATGAACTTCAACACTAAAGAACTGGTTATCGACAAAACCAACTGCAAAGAGTTCAAAGTCACCCTGAAACACACCGGCAAAATGCCGAAAACCGCAATGGGTCACAACATCGTGATTTCCAAAGCCGAAGACACCCAGGCCGTGATTAAAGACGGCGCGGGCGCAGGCGCCGACGGCGACTACGTCAAAGCGGGCGACGAGCGCGTGATCGGGCACACCAAACTGATCGGCGGCGGCGAAGAAACCAGCGTCACTGTCGACACAAGCAAATTCGCCGACGGCGGCAAATACGAGTTCTACTGCTCTTTCCCCGCCCACTCCTCGCAAATGCTCGGCCACATCACCCTGAAATAAGCCCCGCGTATTTTCAGACGGCCTGCCATCCGGCAGGCCGTTTCTGTTTTTGCGGCACACGGAAGGGCGTATACTCCGCGCCTTTCGCAAACCAAAGATTCAGGCCGTCTGAAAACGCCGGGCGCCGCCACCCGCAGGCCGGACGGCACACGGTTTTTCAGACGGCCGCAAGGAACGACAGACATGAACCTTTTCAACACCCGCAGCGTCACTTTCGACGAACCGATAGAAATGCTCTACGCCTGCCACGGCAAAGTGCGCCGCTTCTGCGAACAGGTCGGCATGCTCGACGGCTACATCGCCGAAAACGGCCGCAACGACATCGTCTTGCGTACCATCCGCCAGATTGCGCAGTATTTCGACGTTGCCGCGCCGCTGCACCACGAAGACGAGGAAAACGATTATTTCCCGCTGCTGCTGCGTTACGCGCCGCAGGCGCAGGCCGACGTGGACGAGCTGCTGCGCCAGCACGTTGTCCTGCACGCCAACTGGGCGGCGGTGGCCGATGAGTTTGCCAAGCTGGAAGCCGACGAACACTACCGCCCCGATGCCGCCGCCTTCCAAGCCTTTGTCGACGGCTACGCCGTGCATCTGGTTTTGGAAGAAGGCTTGTTCGAGCTGGGCAAAACGCATATCCCCGCCGACGAGTTGGCGCGCATCGGCAAGAATATGGCGCAGCGGCGCAAGCCAAGGCCGTCTGAAAGCCCCTGATGCGACTGTTCCATACCCTGCAAGACCTTGCCGCCGCCCTGCCCGAGATGCCGCGCGACGGCCTGATCCTGATTCCCGAAACGATTGCCGTCCTTATCCACCCCGTCCCGTACGGGGCGTTTTCCGCCCTGTTTTCTCCACAAGCCCGTTTTATCGTCCAAGCCGCCGGCGAGCGCGCGCGCTTTGCTTATCGCGCATGGCTGTCCGTGCCCGTATTCGCCCGCATCGCGCAGAGCCTGCCCGCCGCTGCCGACGACGGGCAATGGCAGGCCGCGTTGTCCGCCTATTTTGTGCCGCCGCCTGAAATGCCGACGGCGCAAACGCGGCACCATCCCGCGCCCCTGACTCTGCCGCCGCTGCCCGACGAGGCAGCGCGTTTGGCCTGGTGGGCGCAGTGCGTCCGCGCCTACTTGGATTTGTGGGGAGGCGATCGTCCGTTTTTCCCCGTTTCCCGCGCCGATTTGGCTGACTGCGAACGGCGTATCGGCTGCCCGCTGCCGCCCGTGCTGCGTGCCTACCACGAACATATCGGCGTGCAGTATCTGGCTTGGACAATTTATACGCCCGAGCTTATCGGGCCGCTGGCCGATGCTTGTTTTTGGTTGGACGGTATTTGGGCGGAACTGCCTGCCGCCGAAGCCGACGCAATCCTCGCACAGGCCGACGGGCTGCTTGTCTTCGGCGAAAGCCCGGACGACGGCAGCCTGTGGTGTTTCCACCGGAACACCGGCCGCATCTGGCGTTGTGACTGCGGCGACGGATATTTGACGCAGGTTTCTGCCGACGCGGGCGGCTGGCTCGATGCGGTGATGATTCTGTCGGCGGCACGGGCGAACGGACAGGAGGATGGGGCGGCCGCAGCGCTGTTGCGGCAGAGATTGGGCGGCGCGGCTGCGGATAAGTTGGTGGGGAAGGCCGTCTGAAAGGTTGAGGCCGTCTGAAACGGGTAAGGGTTTCAGACGGCCTTTTCTGCGTCCGCGCGGCGCCTGCCTGTGTGGGTATGCAAAACGGCGGAGGCCGTCTGAATCGGGTTTCAGACGGCCTCTGTGTTGCTGCGGTGGGGTTTAGTTTTCCGCTTCTTCCTGTCCTTCCTGCGCTTCGGCGTTTTGGCTTTCTAGGTTGTCGAGCAGTTTGCCGAGCAGGCGTTGCAGTTCGCGGTGGTCGGCTTCGTCGAAGCCTGCCCAGATGGGGCTGCGTTTTTCGGTAATTTCCGGCTGCATGCGGCGGATGAACGCTTCGCCTTCTTCGGTGAGTTTCAGAACGGTTTGGCGGCGGTCTTGGGCGTTGCCGCCGCGTTCGACCCAGCCGCGTGCGACCATGTCGTCGGACAGGCGGGTGGCGCTGGTGCGGGTGAGGCAGAGCAGGTCGCTCATGCGCGAGGGCAGGGTTTCGCGGTTGGGGGCGGCGTAGAGCGAGAGCAGGGCGAACCAGAGGTTTTCGGTGATGCCTTCGGCTTTGAGGCATTGGTTGAGGTTGGTGCCGAGGTGTTCGGCGGCGAGGCGCACCATGCGGAAGGTGAGGGTGCGGTCGAGGGGAAAATCGGGTAGGTTTTCTGCGAGGACGGTGAGTTGTTTGGCGGTTTCGGTGTGGGAAAAGGTCATGCTGCTTCCATACTTTCATTAATGCGTCCTTCCGATGCTATTTTCTTAAAATCATCGGTTTGGCGGGGCGGCATCATAAAACGGTAACAGGTAAACAAGTGTTTTGCCCGATAATCGGTTGCGGAATTTTTTAAGCGGTAGGAAGCGGGAGGCCGTCTGAAAGCGTGCGGGCGGCTTGGTGTGTTTCAGACGGCCTCCTGTGGCGGCCGGGTGCGGCGGTCGAATGCTTCGAGCGAGAGGTTCATGCTTTCGAGGCCGGGGGTCATGATTTGCGAGACGGCCTGGCCGACGGAGTCGCCGGGGTCGGCAGCGGGGCGGTAGACGAAGAGTTGGAAGAGTTCTTCGAGGCGGATGTTGGCGGCTGTGGTTTTGAGTACCCAGCCGAGGTTGCCGTGGTAGATGTAGCCGTGCCGCGCGAGTTTGTCGAGCAAATCGCCCAATTCGTCGTAGCCCATGTCGATGTGGCGGCGGAAGTCTTGGATGCGCAAGGTTTGTCCGCTGCTTTGTGCGCGGTTGAGCAGCAGGAGGATTTTCAACACGTCGTCGAAGCGGCCGCGCGCACCGAAGCTGCGGCGGAAGGCGTCGCCCTGCCAGTAGGACAGGGAGGAGGTGAAGACGGCGCCGCCCAGCAGAAGCATCCACAGCAGGTTGAGCCACATGAGGAAGACGGGCACGGCGGCGAAGGCGCCGTAGATGAGGGTGTAGCTGTTGAAGGTGCCGATGTACCAGGCGAAGCCGCGCCGCAGCAGATCGAGGAGGACGGCGGTGAGGGCGGCGCCGATGAGGGCGTGGCGGGCGGGGACGTAGCGGTTGGGCACGAGACGGTAGAGCAGCCAGAGGGCGGCGGTGTCGAGGGCGAGCGAGCCGGCGGTTTTGAGGCCGTCTGAAAGCCAGGCGGGCAGGGCGGCGAGGCTGCTGTGCGAGAGCAGAAGTTCCCAAACGGAGAAGGCCGCGCCGACGGTGAGCGGGGCGAAGGTGAGCAGCATCCAGTAGACGAGAAACTGCATCCACAGCGGGCGCAGGTTTTTGACCTGCCAGATGCGGTTGAAGGTTTGGTCGATAGTGCGGATGAGCAAAACGGAGGTAACGACGAGGAAGGCGATGCCGATGGCGGTGAGGTTGGCGGCGTTGCTTTGGAAGCGCGCGAGGTATTCGCGCACGACGCCCGCGCCCTGCGGCACGAGGTTGCCGTCGATAAAGCCGAGCACGGAGGCGGACAGGCGGTCGTACATCGGGAAGGCCGAGAGTACGGACAGGACGACGGTTAGCACGGGCACGAGGGCGAGCAGGGAGGTGAAGGTGAGGCTGGCCGATACTTGCGGCACGTCCACTTCGTCGAAGCGGCGGTAGAGGAAGGCGGCGAAACTGAAGGCGCGGGATTCGCGCACGGTGTGCCATGAGAAGGTTTTCCGCATGAGGGTTCTCCGTGGTGTCTGTTTGCCTGTGCGGTTTGCGGCCGTCTGAAAAGGCGGCGCGGGCGGTATGGGAAGCGTCAGGCCGTCTGAAAACGGGGAAACGGGTTTTGACTTCGTTGCAACTTCACTTTCAGACGGCCTTTCGGGTTTCAGACTGTCTTTTGAGGCCGTCTGAAACGGCGGAAGCTGCGCTCCTTCTCCCGTGCGGGCGCAGAGGAGGGGGTGAAAAGGCCGTCTGAAAACGGGGAAACGGGTTTTCAGACGGCCTGATGCGGGGTGGCGTTCAGTTGAGGCGGTTTTGCCCCGCCATTTCGCGTTCCCATTCGAGTCGGTAGTTCATCAGTTCGCCGTAGCCGTCGATCATTTCGGTGCACTGCATCTGTTCGGCGGCATCGAGGATGTCGGCCAGCACTTCGACGGGTTCGATTTCCAGGCCGTAGAGCTGCGGGTCGAAGTCGATGCCCAAGAGCACGGCGTCCTGATCCATGCCCACCAGCCATTCGTGCAGGAAAAAGTCCAGCGGCAGCTCGTCGACTTCGTGATCCGCCCATTCGTCGGCAATGCAGGCTTCGGCTTGGGCGCGGTCGTGCCAGACGCAGAAGACGGGCACGGGTTCGCCGTCGTCTTCTTCGTATTCGGCCGACGGGCATTCGGCAACGTCGTCTTCGGGGGAGACCAGGGTGTAGAGGGTGCGGCTGCCGAGGGCGGCACGGATAAAGCGGTTGTATTCTTCGTCGTCGGGGTGGGGGAACATGGGTTTCCTTTCTGAAAAGGCCGTCTGAAAACGGTTTATTCGTCTGCCGCGCCGCCCGATTCGGTGGCTTCCATTTCGGCTTTCACTGCCTGATAGAGGGCGCGGAAGTTTTTCGGCGGCTTGTTCTGCTCTTTTTCTTTGCGCGCGTTGCGGATGAGGGTGCGCAGCGCGGAGAGGTCGGCCTGCGGGTGGGCGGCGGCAAATTCGGTAAACGCTTCGTCGTTGTCGAGCAGGCGTTCGCGCATCTGCTCGACGCGCTGTAAAAAGGCGTTGTGCGCCTGGTTTTCGCCTTTGAGGCGGGCGATAAAGGCGCGTATCGGCTCGGGGTCGATGTCGCGCATCAGGCGGCCTATGTATTGCGTTTGCCGTTTCAGGGCGCTGTTGGAGGTGATTTTTTTGTAGTCGCGCACGGCCTGGTGCAAATCTTCGGGCAGGCCGATTTTTTTCAGCGTTTCCGCCGACAGGCGCGTCAGCTCCATACCCAAATCCTGCAATTCGTTCATGCGTTTTTTCATTTGGGTTTTGCTGACCCATTCTTCCGTATCATTTGCGCTCATACGCTTGGTTTCCGCTGTTTGGCAAGGGGCGGCATTTTAGCAGCAATGCGGCTTGTTTTCGCACAAAAGCGGGTAAAATGCCGTCTGAAAACCCCACCACGGAGCATTTTATGTTCAACCACACGCCGCAGGAACTGACGGATTTGTGCGCCTTCGCCCTCGATGCCGCCAAACGCAGGGGCGCAAGCGCCGCCGAAGCCGATTTGAGCGAATCGCTCGGCCAGAGCGTCCAAGTGCGTTTGCAGGAAATCGAGCAGATCGAGCACCAGCAGGACAAATCCCTCGACATCACCGTCTATCTCGGGCAAAGCAAAGGCCGCGCCAGCACCGCCGACTTCTCCCGCCGCGCCATAGAAGAAACCGTGCAGGCCGCCCTCGACATCGCCCGCTACACCGCGCAGGACGACTGCGCCGGCCTCGCCGATGCCGAATTGATGGCCACCCGCTTCGGCGATCTCGACAAATTCCATCCGTGGGACTTGTCCGCCGAAGAAGCCGCCGAACTCGCCCGCCGCTGCGAAGCCGCCGCCCTCGACACCGACCCGCGCATCAACAATTCCGAAGGCGCGGGCATCCAAACCTCGCACTACCAGTTTGCCTACGGCAACAGCCACGGCTTTCTGCAACACGAACGCGGCACGCGCCACAGCGTTTCGTGCAGCGTTGTCGCCGCCGACAGCGACGGCGCCATGCAGCGCGACTACTGGTACGACCTCGCCCGCAGCAAAGAAGAACTCGACAGCATGGAAAACATCGGCCGCACCGCCGCCGAACGCACCGTACGCCGTCTGAACGCCCGCAGCCTGCCCACCGGCAGCGTGCCCGTCCTCTTCGACGCCACCGTCTCCGCCGGCCTCATCGGCCACATCGTCGGCGGCCTCTCCGGCGGCGCGCTCTACCGCCAGAGCAGCTTTCTCGCCGACAGCATCGGCAAAAAAATCCTGCCCGAATTCCTCAGCCTGCGCGAAGAGCCGCACATCCCCCGCGCCTGGGGCAGCAGCTGGTTCGACAGCGAAGGCGTCGCTACACACCCGCGCTTCGTTATCGAAAACGGCGTCGTGCAGGGCTATTTTTTATCGTCGTACAGTGCGCGCAAACTCGGTATGCAGACCACGGGCAACGCGGGCGGCGCGCACAACCTGATTCTAAACGCCACCTGTCCGACACAGGCCGACCTGCTGCGGCAAATGGGCAGCGGCCTGCTCGTCACCGAATTGATGGGACAGGGCGTCAATATGCTCACCGGCGACTACTCGCGCGGCGCGGCGGGCTTTTGGGTGGAAAACGGCGTTATTCAATATCCCGTCGAAGAAATTACCGTCGCCGGACGCTTGCAGGACATGTTGTCCGGCATCATCGGCGTCGCCGACGACGCCCTGCGCCGCTCATCGCACAAAGTCGGCTCGATACTGATAGACAAAATGACCGTGGCCGGGCAGTAAACCGCGTCCGAACGGCAAAGAGGCCGTCTGAAAACCCGATTTGGGATTTTCAGACGGCCTCTTCGTGTTGTGATTCCGTTGATACCTTTGCTTTTCAGACGGCCTTATCTCGCATACCGATCGCGGTAGATTTCGACGTCGATCACGCAAATGGGAAAAGACACGCCCGCGTCGGGATGGTTTGCACCGCCGCCTAAGTCAAGACACAGATCGTCGTAGAGCCATGCCTGCACCGCCATGCCCAATTGGAAAGCGGCCAGCAGCAGAATTAGAAACAGAATCCGGCGGATGTAAGTTCGTTTTTTAACAGTGTTCATGATCGGCTTTTGGATTGGGAAGCGGGGTGGTGTTTTGCACAGCCTGTTTGCAAACCTGAATCGGGAAAAAGGCCGTCTGAAAAAACCTTTTCGGCTTTTTCAGACGGCCTCTGTCCGGCCAAACGGGACGGTGTTACAGCGAGCCTAAGATAATCCGCAAGACGCGGCGCAGGGGTTCGGCCGCGCCCCACAGGAGTTGGTCGCCTACGGTAAACGCGCTGATGTATTCGCCGCCCATGCCGAGTTTGCGGATGCGGCCGACGGGTACGGACAGCGTGCCGGTGACTTTGGCGGGGGTCAGCTCGTGGATGCTGGCTTCTTTTTCGTTGGGGATGACTTTCACCCAGTCGTTCGCGTCGGCCAAGATGCTTTCGATTTCGGCCACAGGCAGGTCTTTTTTCAGCTTCAGGGTGATGGCCTGGCTGTGGCAGCGCATGGAGCCGATGCGCACGCACAGGCCGTCGATGACAGTAGGATTCGCGCTGCGGCCGAGGATTTTGTTGGTTTCCACGCCGCCTTTCCATTCTTCTTTCGACTGGCCGTTGCCCAAATCGGCGTCAATCCACGGAATTAGGCTGCCGGCAAGCGGTACGCCGAAGTTGGCTTTGGGATAGGAGTCAGAGCGTAAAAAATCGGACACTTTGCGGTCGATGTCGAGAATCGCGCTGGAAGGATCGGCAAGCTCGTCTGCTACTTTGGCGTGAATCGCGCCCATGCCGCTGATGAGTTCGCGCATGTTTTTCGCGCCCGCGCCGGAAGCGGCTTGGTAGGTCATGCTGGTCGCCCATTCGACCAAATCGTTTTGGAACAGGCCGCCCAGCGCCATCAGCATCAGGGAAACGGTGCAGTTGCCGCCGATGTAGTTTTTCACGCCGTTTTTGAGGCCGTTGTCGATGACGTTGCGGTTGACCGGGTCGAGGACGATAATCGCGTCGTCTTTCATGCGCAGGGAGGACGCCGCGTCAATCCAGTAGCCGTTCCAGCCGCTGTCGCGCAGGGGTTGGAACACGGATTTGGTGTAATCGCCGCCTTGGCAGGTCACGATGATGTCCATTTTCGCCAGCTCGGCAACGTCGTTCGCGTCCAATAATGTTTTAGCCGCCTGACCGAAATCAGGTGCCGCGCCGCCGACGCTGGAAGTGGTGAAGAAGAACGCTTCGGGAATGTGGGCGAAGTCGTTTTCTTCTTTCATACGCTGCATCAAAA
>CAMURX010000002.1 GCA_947097615.1 uncultured Neisseria sp.
CGACTGGCCTGTTTGGTTGCTATGGTACGCTGATTTGAACATACAAGGGTGTGTTGCGCAGTAACGCACGCGGTTTGGAGTTTTGCGGGGAAGCGTGCGGGTAAACAAAGGCCGTCTGAAACTTTCAGACGGCCTCCTTCCCGCAAAGCGGACATTCAAAACCCGTATTGCAGCTTGAAGGTGATTTCGTTGCGTTTGTAGCGGTTGACCCACGAGGTGCTGCGGTTGTCGGTGTGCTTCAGGCTGAGGATGGGAACGAAGCCGCGCAGGGCGGGGCGGTTGAGTTTGAGGTCAAGTTGGTAGGTGCGTTCGCTGTCTTTGCGCCGCGTGTCCAGCCAGGCATGGAAGTCCTGATAGGCGGTTTTGCGCCATATCGCTTGGGCGGTGGCTTCTATGCCCGAGGCAAAACGCTTGCTGATGCCGGAGCGCAGGCCGTGGCGGCGGTAGGAATCGACTTTTGCGCGGCTGTTTTTACGCAGGAAGTCATAGCCGCCGAAAAGCACCCAGTCGCGCGGCAGGACATAAACGCCGGTGGCAAACAGCAGGGTTTGCGGGCCGTTGAAATGTTCGTAGCCGCCGCGATAGCGGTCGTATTTGTGTTCGAGCTGCACGCCGAGAGAGGCTTTGTCGGCGAAAGTGCGGTTGTAGGACACGCTGACGCCCGCATTGCTGTCCTGCATTTTGCCGCCTACCCAATCATATTGGATTTGTGGGCCGATGCTGAATGAAGTGTCTTTGTTTTGAAAGCTGTATGCCGGACTGAGGCTGACGCTGTGTTCGCTGTACTCGCGGTTTTCGGGATAGATTTTGCCCAGCGCGTAGCCGGAAAACTGTATGCCGTGGTGGCCTTTGAGCGAGAGGCGGCGGCTGACGGCGGCTTCGTATGCCCACATGCGGCCGCTTAGCGCATCGGGGGTTTTCATCGGCAGCCATTCGCTGCGGCAGGTGAAATTGCCGTTGGCATCCAAAATCGGCTGCCCGTTGGAATCGAAGCCGCAGCTTTGCTGTTCGCGCAGCATGGTGGCGGCGGAGGTGCGGTTCAGATTACTGTCGTGTCCCAAGCCGACGGAGAGCGAGCCGCTCCATGCGTCGCGTTTGGAGAGCGCGTCGGAGAAGCCTTTGATTTTTTCGTTGACGGCGGGGCGTTCGGGAATATCGATGCTGCCGAACAGCTCCGCCGATTCCCTGTTCTGCTTGTCGACAAACAGCAAACGCGCCAAATCGAGCTTGGCGCGGACAAACTGCGGATTGCGCGCATACAGCTCCCGATAGCGTGCCAGCGCGCCCGGCAAATCGTCGCGGAACACGGCCAGATTGGCTTCGGCAAACAGCACCATATCGGGATCGGCATCGGGCTGCGCCTTGTAGATTTCGAGCAGGCGCAGCGTTTCGGCTTCGTTTTGCGCGTTCACCGCCTTCATCAGCGCGGTCGGCAGATTGTCGTCTTCCTGCGGCGCGGCTGCGCCGAAAGACAAATCGCCCACCGTTTCCCCTTCCTGCCGCTGCTGCCGCTCTTCTATGCCGTATCTCAGTTGCAGGCGCGTGTCTTCGTTGTCGGCGCGGGCGGGCAGGGACAAAAGCAGCAGCGGAAGGAGAAACAGACGGTATTTCATGGGCTTTCCTGTGGTTTGGCGGGGAAACGGGGTTTTCAGACGGCCTCTGCCGCCGCAGTAGCAACTGCGTTCCCTCTCCCGCTCGCGGGGGAGGCCAGGGTGGGGGCTTGTGCGGCTACAGAAATTTTTGCGGGCTGCAGCGGCAAAAGCAGTTCTGCGAACTGCCACCCCCTCCCCAACCCTCCCCCGCGCTTGGAGCGCAGGAGAGGGAGTCAGGTGCGCGGCGGGAACGGCCTCAAAGTGCAGCGGGCAGGAAAACCGCATTCCTGCCCGCTTATAATAATCTTTCATGTCAACTTTCAGCGGCACTTAAATTATTTCTTCGCACCACCGAAAGCGGCATTGAGGTTTTTGTTGTTGTCAAACTGGGCGATACCGGCCAAGCCTGCGGCGTTATTGCCGAAGAAGTTGCCTTTGGTTGTGCCGTTTACCGAACCGTTGGCAACGGCTTTGCCGGAGAATGAAGCATCGGAAGTTACGATTTTCGCGTCAATTCCCAATTTTTTCAGATCACCGGTTGTCCTAGTCAGCGTCCCTGCCAGCGTTTTCTTGCCAAAATCAGCCTTCAAATCGCCGCTCAATACAGCAGTACCCTGCTCGTAATGACCATTGATGCCTTTAACTGCGTAAGTAGCCGTGCCGCTGGTGGGCATATTGGTGGTTTTACCCGTGCCGCTGTAGAACACAGTGTAGTTGTTTTTGCTGGTATCTTTATTCACGCTACCCGCACCGGACGGTGTGTTGTCCCAGTCGCCGTAGTAGACATCCAAATTACCGACCTTGCCGTAAGACATACGGCCTAAGTGTGAGTGGTCGGGCATTTTGGGGATAATGTTCCACGGGAAGCCTGTCATTTTGTACATATGGGCAACAGTTACGCCATTTTTGTCTTTGCCTAAAATACCACTGGCAAAGGTTTTAACAAAGAACTGGCTGGCGGTTCTGTCGATTTTCTCGAAAGAAACACTTTTATTATTAGCCAAACCTTTGCTGCTGTTGGTTTGAGCATTTTTGTCATAAACATAAAGAGAAGCCTTCCCTTTATGCTCACCCTCAGTGCCGACTGTGGCATATATCTGTTTTGCATTTGCGTTTCTATTGGATACAGAAGTGTACCCATCATCATTTGCAACAGGGTTATTCGGCAAACCTTTGGGAATAGCAACTTCAGCAAAAGCAGAAGAAGCAGCCAACACGGAAACAGCGGCGACAATCAGTTTAATATTCAGGTTTTTCATATTTCAAACTCCATAAGTTAAAAAATTATAAAGAAACCATCTTGTTGCGCACCACCGCATAACATACAAAACAAACAAAACCTAACCTGCACTGCAGTGTCGTTAACAAGATAAAACCATTATACAAGAGTAATCTGAAATTGCTAGTGATAATTCCTATTTTTTATAAAATTTCAGGTTTATTTTATAATTATATGTTTTTAATGATTAAAATTTTGCCGTTAGCCCGAAGCGCACGGTTCTGCCAGGAGCAGGCATATATGAGGGACTGAGCGGATCAAGGTAGTAGCGGTCGGTTAAGTTTGTTCCTACCAGCTCGGCGGTGATGTTTTTGCGGATTTTGTAGCGCAAGTACATATCCCATGTAGCGACCGGCTGCCATTCCTGCCCTGCCACCTTGCCTGCCCAAAAATGGTTCGGATGCTTGCGGTAACTGTTCCAAGCTTCGTCGCGGTCTTTCTTAATCCGGCTGTGATAATGGAAACGCAGCCCCGTTTCCAATTTTTCGCCAAACAGGCGCATGCCCAAATCGGCATCGATTGACCAGCGCGGTTGCAATGCGGAAGCAAGATAGCCGCTGTCGCTGACTCCGCCGTGGTTGCAGGAGGGAGATCTCGGATATTTATCGGGCTCTAAAAAGTGACTTTCCAATTCTTCAGGATAAGGAGAAAACATGCTGTCGCACATTTCGTTTTTGATGTTGCGCAATACGCCCAAGCTGCCGAAAACTCGGCCGCTGTCAAAGCGGGCGGAGAGTTCGACGCCGGTACGCACCTGTTTGTCGAACTGCTCGAATTCTAAGTTTTCGTCACGGTCGATAATGTTTTTGGTTTTATTGTGGAAGTAGTTGAGGCGGAAATCGGCGCGGCGCATTTTCGGCAGCAGCCCTGTCAAATCGTGGATATAGCCGACTTCCCAGTTTTTGGCGTGTTCAGGCTTCCAGCCGTATCCCGCGCGGTTGAAACCTCCGGCAAAATTCGAGAAACCGTATGTGCCTTCAAAGATGCTGGGGTAGCGCAGGGTTTCGGTGTAGCGCAGATAGGCGCGGGCGTGGTCGGTGAAGTTGACGGTGGCGGAAAAGGCGGGTGCCCAACCGCCGTTACTTTGATGCCGGATGCGGCTCAGTTCGGTCGGGCTGATATTGCCCTCTTGATGAAATCTGTCAGCCAAAACATATTTTTTAACTGTTTTCGGGCTGTTCGGATTATTGGGATCATAAGCAGGATTGGCGGTTTCTTCGCTAAGGATCGCGCTGTTACTGCCGTTTAAAATCGGATGATCGGCAAGATTCAGACGGCCTGAGGCATCCTTGTTCCAAAACACGGTAGGTGGAAGAGGTTTGTTGTAAGGCTCTTTGTAATAATAGGCAAAAGGTCTTTCAAAGTTAGGACGGAGCGGCTGGTAACGTCTGCCGTCATAAACAAGATAAGGTACACCTTGATCATTGAGTTGAAGAAATTTCTGCTGTTCTTGGATTGTGAGAGCACGGTTAAATTCCTGTCTTGCCCACATATCATCAAGAGTATCTTGGGATATGGCTTTCGCCGCTTTGTAAACTGCATATTCCTCAGGTGTGGCAACGCGGGTAAAAGTAAAGCCGCGACCACGATCCATCCCTATAGGAAATCCATATGGTGTCAATCCTTCCTTTGCTACCCTGCCGTCATCATTAATACTGAAACGGGTGTAGCGTGCACCTGCGGTAAGGTTCAGCCATTCGGTCGGCCTGAAATGGAAATTGAAGCCCAGATTGGCTTCGTGTCGTCTACCGTTGCGCGGATAACCGAGGCGGCTGAGTTCGTAGTTGGCGCGGATAATAGGAGGCTTGGCTTCTATTTCATCTTTGTATTTGTCCATGCCCATCCAGCGCAATTCGTCGGAAAATTCGTCGCGTGAGCGTAGTTTTTCATACTGGTAGTCGCCCATCACAGTCAAATCCAGCTTGGGCGTCAGCTTCATGCGGTTGGCGAAGGTGAAACCGTCGCGCTCGTTTTTGGCGTAGTAAGCCTGACCCTGTACGGTGTTGAAGCGGCCGTTGGTGTTGGGAGTGGAAGGCTCAACTTTGGGTTTTTTGTCAGGGCTGTAACCCATATCCGCCCATTCCTTACGCTCCTCCGGAGTCATATGCGGCCATTGCTGTATCAATCCCTGCCAGATACCCATCTCTGTGTCGTATCTGCGCTGAAACTCGCGGTCTTCGTAAAGTGTGTCACCAGGCGAACCGCCTGCGGTATTGGTTTTCGAGCGGGTGCGCGTTGTCCATAAGGTTGCGTCGAAGTTTATCCAGCGGCTGTTTTCGGGTTTGAAGGCGTAGTCGATATTGACGGAATTCTGTTTCACCCATGAGCGCGGCCACTCGGCGATTTTGTTGAGGTTGCTGTTGTTGGAGATGGGGCCGATAATGCGCGAGGGCATGACGTCGCCGAAGGTGGTATGAGTGCGGCGCAGGCCGAATTTGAGAGTTTGGTTGTGCGGCAGGCGGAAGGTGGTTTTGCCTATCCATGATTTGGTTTCCAGCGAGGTATTGGATACTTCGCCGCCAGGATGGAAGAAAAGGCCGACGCGGGCAACATTAGGAGAGCCAAGCACATTGCTGCTGCCCCAAAAATTCTCACCACGTTGTCGGGCTTCATCTTCCAATCTTTTGATTTCTGCCAGTTTCTCCGGTGTCAGCGGGCCGATATAGCCGTAGCGTTCCGCGCCTTTTTTGCCGGAGAAATAGTTGCCCTTGCTGCGGTAGGCGTAGGCAATCATGGCATCAAAGTTGTCTTGTTTGGTGGCGGCGGCGATGCGGAATGCTTTGTCTTTGAAGAATTTGTTACGCCCTTCAAAGCGTTGGTCGACGCGGTCGGTATCGTCGAGCATGGCGCGCCAAATGCCGCCGGTGGCGACGGAAGGTTCGGGCAGGGTGCGGTAGTCGACAGAATCTTCGTAGACGTTTTTGCGCTGTTTGATGGAGTTGCTGGAGGTTTCGACTTTGACTTCGAGGCCGTATTTTTGGTCTTCGGGCACGATGTCGTCGGCGTCGATGGTTTTCATCGCCACCGAGCCGCCGATGCCGCTTTTGATGCCTCTGTTAAACGACGGGCCTTTTTCGACATAGACGCTGCTGATGATGTTGGGGTCGACATAGTTGCGGTTGTTCGCGCCCGCGTAGCCGCGCCACACGGTAATCGCCTGCTCGGTGCCGTCCACCGTTACAGGAATGCGCCCCTGCCCCTGCACGCCGCGTATATTGGGGTCGACCGCGCCGCTGTTGCGGGCATCGCCGCTGTATACGCCGACCATGCCGCTGAAGAGGTCGGACACGGTGTTGCCTTTGAAGGTTTCGACTTCTTCTTTGCCTTTGTAGAGGTTCACCACTTCGCGGGTGTAAACGCGGTCGCGGCCGGTTTGGTGTTTGTTGCGGTTGCCTTTGACGATAACGGTTTCAAGGGCGGAGGATTCTGCGGCGTCGGCGGCGGTGTTGTCGGCGAAGGCGGCAGGCGTGCCGAGCATGGCGATGCAGGCGGCGAGGGTTTTGAGACGGGTTTTATTCATGGCGGAAGTCCTTGCAGAATGATTCTGAAATTATGCAAATCAGTTTGATTTTTGTTTGAAGATTAGAATTATACATAATTTAACGCAGTGCAACAGAACAAAACGGTTTCGATAAAGCACGCGCGGCTGTTTGGCACTTTTTGATGCGGGGAGGCCGTCTGAAAAAACACGGAAGGAAGACGGACAGATGTATTTGCAAGTGTATGAGAGGCCGTCTGAAATATTGGTTTTCAGACGGCCTCTCTACGCCTTGCGCACCGCAGGCAGGGAAACCTGTTCAGCAGAACGGAAAGCGGGACGGGTTTGCCCGTCTCTCCGTCAAATCAGGTAAAGGAGGGAAGCGCGAAGGCCGTCTGAAAAGTCGGCGCGGGCGGTTTCCGTTACAATGCGGCCTTTTATTTTGCGGAGTTTGGCGATGGAACAATGCCCTATCTGCACGGCCGAAAACGAAGACGTGCTGTGGCAAAACGACAGGCTGCGGGTGATTGCGGTGCACGGCGAGGCCAATGCGCCGGCGTTCTGCCGCGTGATTTGGCACGATCATGTAGCGGAGATGACCGATCTTGTGCCTGCCGAACGCGACGAGCTGATGGCGGCCGTGTACCGCGTGGAAGCGGCGATGCGCGAGGTGTTCCGCCCGGCGAAAATCAATTTGGCGAGCCTGGGCAATGTCGTGCCACACCTGCATTGGCATGTGATTGCGCGTTTTGCCGCCGATGCGAATTTTCCCGCGCCGGTTTGGGCGGCGGCGCAGCGCGAAAGCGCCGTTGTGCTGCCCGAAGACTGGCCGCGGCAGGTGCGCGAACGGCTGGCACGCATTGAGGCCGTCTGAAACGCCACGCCGTTGTTTTGCAAATCCGTTTTTTTTGATGCCGTCTGAAAGGATAGAAAAATGACTTGGCAGATTTCACGCCGCAGCCTGCTGCGCGGTTCGGCCGCCGCAGCGGGCGCTGGCTTGTTGCAGGCCTGCGCGGGTACGCCTGCGGGGCAGAACGCCGCGCAAATGCGGCCGCAGCCGCAGCCCAAACCCCGACAACCGAAAACATCAGGAAACAATGTGTTACGCATTATCGCTTCTTCGGGTTTCGCGCCCGAGCCCGCCCGCGCACAGGCGGGCATCAACCTGCTGCAATATGCGGGTTTCGCCGTTACCAACCAAGAAGCGGCCTTCCGCCGCTTCCAACGCTTCGCGGGCAGCGACGCCGAACGCATCGCCGACGTGCAGGACGTGGCGGCAGGCCGCGCGGCCACGCCCAAGGTGCTGATGGGCATGCGCGGCGGCTACGGCGCGCACCGCCTGCTGCCGCATATCGACTTCGCCTCGCTGGGCGCGAGAATGCGCGAACACGGCACGCTGTTTTTCGGTTTCAGCGACGTTTGCGCCCTGCAACTGGCGCTGCTGGCGCAGGGCGGCTGGCTGAGCTTCGCCGGCCCGATGGTGTACAGCGAGTTCGGCAAACCCGTGCCGAGCAGCTACACAATGGATTCGTTTATCCGCTGCACCACCAACCCCGACTACACCGTATCCGTGCCCGCCATGCAGCAGCGCGACCTGCACATAGAAGGCATGCTCTGGGGCGGCAATCTTAGTGTTCTGTCCGCACTGGCCGGCAGCCCCTATATGCCCGACATCAAAGGCGGCATCCTGTTTATCGAAGACGTGGGCGAGCAGCCCTACCGCATCGAGCGGATGCTGCAAACCCTGCTGCTGGCGGGCGTTTTGCAAAAACAGCAGGCCGTTGTATTGGGCGATTTCCGCATGGGCTCCATCCGCGACGTGTACGATAGCAGCTACGATTTGAGCGCCGTCACCGCCGCCGTTTCCCGCGCCGCGAAAATCCCCGTGCTCACCGGTTTTCCCTTCGGCCACATCGCCGACAAAACCACCTTCCCGCTCGGCGCGCACGCCCAAATCCGCAGCGACGGCAACGGCGGCTACACCGTCGCCTTCTCCGGCTACCCCACGCTGGACAAAAACAGCCTCAGCCTCGACAACCTGATGCCGCAAACCGCTTTTGATACCGGTATCACACAAAGCGTTATCGAAGAAAAAGCCGATTCGGAATAGCCTGAGGGCATTGTCCGAACGCCAAAGCGGCAGGGAAAACCCTGCCGCTTTTTTAAGGCCGTCTGAAAACAGCCTGTACCGTTTTTCGTCTTCCCGAACAAATCGCCGCAGCAGCGCAAAGTTTCCGCTATACTGCCACCGTTTCCAACAAAACGGGATAACTCAATGAAACAAATTGCCTTTTTACTCGCCACCACCGCCGCACTCTCCGCCTGCTCGGGCACAAACGGCACATCCCTCAGCCTCGGCATCGGCGGCTTCGGCCGCCACCTCGGCCTCGGCACATCGGTAAACATCCCCATCGGCGGCAAAACCGCCCTGCCCGACGCGGCCGATGCGGGAGAAAAAACCGTCGCCCACTTCTCCGCCGACGGCAAACCCGCCGACAGCCCGGTCAAAGGCGGCTACTACCGCCGGCTGATCGGCAAACGCGGCAGCGTCTATCTGGTGCAGGATTTTTACGCCGAAGACCAAAAACGCACCGACCCGATGGAACTCCCCCGCAGCGCCCTGTTTGACGCCGACGCCCATCCCGACAACGGCAGCCGCGCCGTCTATGCCCGCAGCGGCGAACTGCTGAACCAACAGGTTTACCGCAACGGCAAAGCCGTCGAAACAAAATAAGCCGCCGCATTTGCGGCAGACGCAAAACAGCCCGACTGAAAAGTCGGGCTGTTTTAGTTTTGGTGCCGGCGGCAAGCACAAAAAAATAAAATCTGATTACTGTATATTGCGTAATATTGCGTACAAAATCAAATATTAAAATCCAAGATAGCGAACCGTTGCGAACTATTGGAGCATTTGGCGTTATACTCGTTGCACCAAATTTGCACCCAAAAAAACATGGCAACAATTACCCAACGTAACGGCAAATACCGCGCCCAAGTCCGCCTGCGTGGCATTTCCAAATCGGCCACATTCGAGCGGTACGCCGATGCGAAAGCATGGGCGGCGCGGACGGAGACTTTGATACTTGACGGCATCCAGGGTAACGCCGACCGCAACACCTATTTCGCCGACATTTTACAGCGTTATTTGGACAACGTAACCCCGACGCGGCGCGGGGAAAAATTCGAGAGCCTGCGCATTCGGGCGTTTCTGCGCGACCCGTTGGCCGAAATCCGCCTTGACGAGTTGAGGCCGCAGCATTTCGCCGACTGGCGCGACAGGCGGCTGCAACAGGTATCTGCTGGCAGCGTGTTGCGAGAGATCGGCATATTGTCCGCCGTCTGCACCCAAGCCGTGAAGGAATGGGGGCTGCTGCGGGAAAATCCTCTGTCCAAAATCAGCAAGCCTAAAGAACCGAAAGCCCGCACGCGCAGGCCGTCTGAAAGCGAAATCGAAGCCATTTGTGCCGCCCTGCTCTACTCCCCCGATTCCAAGCCCGAACTGGCCTACCAGCGGGCGGCAGCGGCGTTTCTGTTTGCTGTCGAAACCGCCATGCGTGCGGGCGAAATCTGCGGTCTGAAATGGCAGGACATTGATTTCACGCGCCGCCTTGCCCATTTGGAAGAAACGAAAAACGGCCATAGCCGCGACGTGCCGCTGTCCCGCCGCGCCTTGTCCATATTGGAGCAGTTGCGCGGGACGGACGATGTGCGCGTCTTCGCTTTGGATGTCGGCACGCTGGACGTGATGTTCCGCCGCGCCCGCGACAACTGCGGCATCACCGATCTGCATTTTCACGACAGCCGCCGCGAAGCACTGACGCGGATGGCGAAAAAAGTACCAGTGGAAACGCTGGCGAAAATCAGCGGCCACCGCGACCTACGGATACTGCTCAACGTCTATTACAATCCCGACATGGCTGAAGTGGCTGATTTGCTGGATTGATCAGCTTGAAAACAAAAAAAGCCCCCGAAACGTCTGTAATCAACGTTTCGGGGGTTTTGCTTATTGTGGCTCGGACGCCACTACTGCGCCGTAGGCCTGCCACTCGGCAAGGTCGTTGCGTTGCCGGTCTGTGGTTTCAGCCAGTTCTGCATATCTTGCTGCGCTCTCTGCGAATAGCTGCCAGCCTCGGGCAGCGTCTTCATCAGGTGAGCAGGCGGGAGAGGAGGCTGCGGGCAGGCGGCGGGAATGTATGTCGGCGTGGCGGCGCAGGCGGTCAAGCTCACGGCGCATATCAGTGGCAACAGTTTGGGCATGGTTTCGTTCCTTTTCGATTGCGGCCTGCGCGGCGTGAAGTTTCTGCCGTGCCTGCCGTTCTTGGTTGAGGGTGTTTTCGTTTTGGGTTTGCGCCGCCTTTGCCAGCGTCAGGCTGATTTTGGCCGCTTCGTCCGCCCTGCCCTTTCGGTATTGCAGGGTGCGGTCGGCCTGCCATGCGGCAATGAGGGCAAGCAGCAGGGCGGCGGCAAGGGCGGGTTTCCAGTGTTTCACAAGCCAAATCATCGGTTCGCCTCCATGCACTTGTTGTGACGCTCCAACTGCCGCGTCCACACGCCCCAGCAGCCGTTTTGCCGCACGCTGCAATCGCGCCCTTTGGTGTAGCGGTATTTGAGCAGGGCGCGGCAGGCTTCCGTATGATTGCCTGCGAGGAGGTGGCGGCGGACGGAGGACTTGGCGAAGGTGTCGGCGCCGTATTGGTACACAAAGTCGGCGTAGACGTCATATTCCGCCTGCGACAGCTTTACGCCGGGCAACAGGGCTTTCAGACGGCCTTCGTCTTTGGCGACGTGGGCGCGGGCGATGTCGACGGCCTGCGCCTGCGTCACGGGCGGGTCGGTCATTTTCACGCGGCGGCCGTCGGGGTAGACGGTGCTGCCGATGCCGATAGTGGGCACGCCGCCCGAATCGGGGTAGGGTTGGGCGCGGTAGCCTTCGTGTTTGATAAGCGCGGCAAAAAACGCCGCCGACACGGTCAGCACGCCCAAACCGTATTTAGTCTTGTTGTCCATGGCACTCCCCTCTTGTTTTCTTCAACTCCAATTCGCGCTTCTGCACTTCGAGGTCGTGGATTTTCTTCTCCCGCTCGTTGCGCTGGCGGCTGTAATACCAGTTCATCAAAAAGCCGCCGATGGCGACTAGCGCGCCGACCACGGTCAGCAGGTCTATCGATTTGACCGCGCCGACGACGCTGCCGATGGCGCCCGTCCAAGTGATGCCTTGCCCGATTTCGGGCAGATTGCTCGGTTTCATGTGTTTTCCTTTTTTTCAGACGGCCTCTACCGCAGCAAAATTTCCAGCAGGCCGAAGCCTTTGTACACGGCGATAATCAGGCAGATGCCGCCGACCAGATGCCAAAAGGTGCGGCGGATTTCGCGCCCTTGGTAATTCAATGCGTCCATTAAAAATATCCCTAGAAATTTCAAGGTAAACCGTTTATCATTCATTCGTTGTTTAGTCTTTCCGCACAAAGATTAAATACAGAAAGCCCGACAGGATTCGCCCCCTGCGGGCTTTCGCCTTTTCAGACGTCCTCTACGACACCGCCACTTCCGCCGCCACGGAAAGCAGCGTCAGCGGTAGCGGATGGATTTGGCGGACAAACAGTTGCGCGTCTTCGCTCCACTGGCCGCGCAGGGTGATTTCTACCGCTTCGCTTTTCAGACGCGGCGGACTGCCCAGCGGCTCGACCGTGCGCTGCTTGTATTCGGTCAGCTCCGTCTGCGCCTGCCCCGCCCAGATGCCGCCTGAGCGGTAGACGCGCAGCCATACTTTGTTGATGTTTTTCTGCCGCCCCTGCGCGTAGGCATTGTCCAGCGGCACGGCCAGCGGCAGCGTCTGCATATCCGCTGCAATCGGCAGGCCAACATGGATTTTCGCGGCGGAAAAGGGCAGAGTTATCCGCCCCTCCGTTACCATCTGCGGCGGCATTACCGCGCCGTCGGCAAGAATGTGGACGAGTTTGCCTTCGATGTGTTCCAGCCCGCTTACGGTATCGGCGGGTGCGCCGTTGTAAGAGAGGCCGCAGTCCACGAAAAACGCGTCTTCCGGCGCGTCAAAACGGCGGGCAGCCATACGCTCGATATAGCGCACCGTCCTGCCGCCGATCTGCCGCCTCACCGCGCAATAGAGGATATCGTCCGCTCCTTCCGACACGCAGGCGCAGCTTTCAAATGCGCCGTCGGTATCGTGCCGGTGCCACGCGCCGATTTGCTGCTCGGGCAGGTAGGTGCAGCCCAAAAGCGAACCGTCCGATGACACCGCCCACACCACCGGATAGGGTGCTTTGGCCTGCGCCAAATCGCGGATTTCCCGCCCGTCAAACAGATGGGCGCAGCGCAGCGACAAATCGCCGGTGATGTAGCCGCCCGCCTGCCAGTTGTAGGCCAGCTCGCGCACATGGCCGCCGCGTGCCGCCGCGTAAACCAGCGAATTGTTAACGATTACCGGCTGCACCTGCGACGCGCCCACATACGACTGCGGCGACACCGACACGCTATCCGGCGTGAGTGCGTCGCTGTTGAGGGTGTTCACATTCCACTCCGCCCCGCCCGAAAGTAGCACCAGCTTGGAAAGCGGCACAATGTGCGACACCATCCCAGCCTCCCGCGCCGCGATGCGGAACAGGATGCGGTCGTCGGCGCGGCTGGGAATGCTGTACGACATATTGCTTTCCGTGCCGCTTTTGCTCATCCACACATGCAAAGGCTTGGACACCGTTCCGGCAAAGACGCGCCGCTGCTGGAAGTAGGACACGGCGGCCGGATAGTCGTCCGCCTGCGCAAACAGTTTGTCGTAAACCGGCGGCGTGGAGGCTAAATCCGGCGCGATGTTGTCGTCGGTGAGGCTTGTGTCCTCCGTTTGGCCGATGTAGCCGAACAGCCCGCCCGATTTTTTGTACACCTTGTACCGCTTCGCCCCCGCAACCTTGTCCCAAGAGAGCACATTGCGGTTGCCCGTGGTGTAGAGGTTGTTGGTCAGCTTCACCGCCTCCGAAGCGCGGCTTTCGTCGTTGCCGTCAATCGACGTAACCACATACTGCGTTTCAATGCCCCCGCCGCCGTGCGCCTGCCCCTTCACGTTCGCGGGCGGCGCAAGCGTCGGCTCGAAGGCGATTTCCTGCAAACGCCAGTCCGCCGCCCCGTAGCGGCGCAGCTCGCGCGGCGCATACTGCGGATGCACCAGCGTCATCACGTCTGCCGACTGCACATAGTGCACGTCAAACAGATGCGCCCCCTCATACGGCGTGGCGATTTCATACACGTCCCCCGACCCGTCCAGCACCGTGCCACCCTGCGAATGGAAGCGGCAGTATTTGTGGCCGAACTCAATCACCAGCGTCTGCGTCGGCGAATAGGCAAAGGCAATCAGCCGCACCGCCTTGTCGGCATACTTGGCCGCCCGCACAAAGGCAAAGCCCGCGCGGTTTTCCAGCGAACCCTGCGGGCGCACCATAAAATTGCGTACTATCGCCGCGCCGTTCTGATAGCCCGCATCCTCAATCCTGCCGAACATCTCCGGCGACACCTCGCCGCCGGAGAACGACTGCTTCAACACCCTGATATTGGCCATCCCTGCCCCCTTGCCCGTATCCACAGCGCAACATGGCGCGGCCGCTCGGCATACTGCTCCCCGTCGGCATTCTTCGCCTGCGCCAAAACCTGCGCCGCCTGCTGGGCGCACACCGCGCCCATCTGTATCCCCGCCTCGGCTTTAAGCACCGCCCCCGCCATCATCGACGCAAGCTGCCAGCCAAGGGCCGACACAAACAAAGGCGGGAAACGCGTCGCGTCCTTAATCCGCGCCGTGTAGCGGATTTCCTGTATTTCAAAGTCCGCAACCAGCACCACATGGCCGTCCGCATTTTCCACATGCCAGCCCTCCGCCCTACCCGTATCGTTCACGCACAAACAGTCGTCCGGCAGCAGATAGCCCGCCGCCAGCCGCGCCGGACGCACCCGCCGCTGCGCGAAGCCCCACGGATGCTGCGCAAGCAGCGTGTCCCGCGCCATCGGGTAAAACATCGCGCAATGCTCGGCCTGCGCACTGCCCTCGGGCGGGTCTATCGACACCACCGTCGCCGCATCGCCCAGCCGTGCCAGCGCGAGATTGCAAATTTCCACTTCCGAAGCCATCGCTCCTCCTGTAAAAAAACGGCCTACGGTTTCCCACAGGCCGTCTGAAAACCTACTTTTTACGTCTGCTGGATTCAGGCTGTTCCGCTTCCGGTTCAGGCTGTTCCAGAGGCACAAACCAAGATGCCGTCAAACCGTCCTCCGCCTCAAACACGTCGCCCGCCATGCGGTAGCCGCCGCAGTATCCGGCTTTTGTCGCTTTTACCTTCATTTGCGGCTCCCATATACATTCGGGCTTTCGGGTGCCGGATTGTTCATCTGGATGCCGCTGGCAATCACCACATCAACCTTGCCCGCCGTGGCCGTGCCCTGCACGGTGAAATAGCCGCGCAGATAGCGTTTGTGCGCCACGGGCAGCGGCAGCACATACTGCGCCCCCGCCGTCAGATCCGCCGCTTTCAGATTCAAGCCCGAGAGCACATCGGCAAAATCCGTCGCCTCCTTGTCCGAATCCTGCAAGGAAAAGCGCAGCGAAGTTAGACCGGCGAAAGCCACAGGCACGGTCAGCACCGCATAAAGCGGGCTATGCCCCATGCCGAGGTTCGGCGTTTTCTGGCCGAAGTCTATGGTATTGGCCGTGGCCGCCGAAGCCGTAACCGCCTGGCCGGCGGCCAGTTGCAAAGTAGAATCCAAAATCATCTCGCGCCTCCTTATTTCACGCGTTCTTCGGTAGACAAAAGCTGGTCGCAGATGCGAACGGGAATGCCGTCAAACGCAACCACTTTCTTGCCCGCAACCTCTTCCATCGTCAGCGTCGAGCCGACCACCCTATTGGCGATTTGGCGGCGCAGAATCGAACGGATTTCGCGGTTGCAGTAGAACACCGCCTTGCCCGCGTTCAGATTGGGAATCAGCTCCACCGCCTGCGTCATCAGGTCAATCAAGTCCGCGCCCGCCTTGCCGTCTTTGGTGAGTTTCTTCACATCCACATTGGCGATGCGCACCACATAACGCCAGTCGCGCACGCTCAAACCCAAGTCCCATTTGTAGTGCGAACGGTAGCCCTGATACATGCCGTTGTTGCCGTCATGCAGGGTAACTTCGCCCAAATCATGGTGCTGCAAGCCCGCCTTCGTGCCTTTCGGATAGATGCCGTGGCAGGTGTTCGCGCCCCACACCACCAACCAAATAGAAGTGTTGTCCGCGCCTGTACCGCCGCCGTCCACGATGTTGCGGGCGTTTTCGGCGTGCAAATCGGAGAAGCGCGGCGCAAGGCCGTTGAACGCCGCGCCGTTCTGCGCCTGTGAACCGTAAAACAGCGTCTGCGCCATCTTCTGCGCCATCGCCTCCAAAAACGCACGCTCTTCGCTCATGCGCCACGCCGCCGAATTGCCGTTCAAATCGCACAGCGATTTGTCGGTTTCTGCATACGCTTCCAACATGCCGATGGCGTCGCTGATGGAAAGCACGGTAGATTTGGACGGCTGCACACCCTGATAGAACATGCGCCAAGTTGCCTCCGGCAAGCCCGATCGGATGGTGGTTTTGTGCGCGGTCGTGCCGTTGGCCTCAATCATCACCAAATCATCGATTACCTCGTTGGTCTCGTTGAGCATCTCGACGACGTTCAGCAGTCTGCCGTCTGCGCCGGTACGCGCCATCACATCGGCCAGCGTCGGATTCATTTGTTTTAAAACTGACATTTAAAGTCCTTTCTTCATTAGGGGTTCATATTGCTTTTGGGAAAAATGCTTTGTGCGTCCGCCTGCGCCGCCTTGCCGCCGACAAAACCATCCTGCGACAAAGACCTGCCTGCGCGGTAGAACAAACGGATGATTTCTGGATGGTTGCCCAAGCCCGACTGCTCCAAAAGCGTTTTCAACTCCGGCGATGCTAAGGCCTCCACCGCCTTCTTCGCCACCGCCAGATTCTCATCCAGCTTCTCGCCGCCGAACTCCGCGTCCGCGCGGGACTGCTGCGCCCAATCGTTGCGCGCCTCGGCCAGCCTGGCCGCCTGCTGCTGAGCCAGATGCGGCGCGATTTTGTTCAGCACAATGTCCGCCGCCTCCTGCGACAAACCCGCCTCCCGCGCCGCCTCGGCGTACACGCCGATGGTTGCCTCGTCAAATTCCATCCCCTCGGGCGGCTTGAACTCATACTGCTCCGGCACAACCGGCTGCTGCGGCTTATCGCCGTTTTCAGACGGCCTATCCTGCACACCGCCCTCGGACGGGTTTTCAGACGGCCTGTTCTCCGTCTCCTGCGGCGCACCGCCCAACAGCGTGTCCTGATTGTTTTCAGCACCCGCCGCCTGATTCTCCTGATTCGCTTCGCTCATCTTCTTCACGCTCCATCAACAACAAAAACTCATCGCAGTGCTTCACTGCGTCCAATAAAAACAACCCCTGCGCCCTGCGCCCCTCGTTAAAGGCCGTCTGCAAAGCGTCCGGCGAGAAACTCCCCCGCCACACACCCGCCTCGGCCAGCAGCAGGCGCACAATCCGCCGCCCCCACTCTTCGGCCATCAGCCGGGAAAAATCCTCCTCCCGCCGCCGCAGCGCACGGCGCAGCTTCTCCTGATTGTCCCGATACATCGCCTACCACCATTTGATTAAATACAGAAAGCCCGCAGAGCTTGCACCCTCTGCGGGCTTTCGCTATGCGGGCAATGCTAAACCAAGCTGCCGTTTATGATGGGTATGTGCCGCAAAAGCGGGATACCCATTAAAATAAATCCAACACTATGATTTTTATGAGGTTTTATCAATACCCAAAAACGTCATACGCAACAGATTAAAAATTATATCCATATAAATCAAGTACATTTGATGGGTACGACCCTATTTGACCACATACCCGTTATTCTCCGCCGCCGCCCTTACCATCGCCGTTTTTCAAACAAGGAAAAACGCCATGGCCATCAGCAGTGAAAACCGAAAAACCGGCATCTTCACCGGCGACGGCAAGACTACCCGTTACCCTTTCGACTTCCGCATCCTCAAAGCCGAACACATCGCCGTCATCACCGACGACGCCATCGGCAACGAACACATTTTGTCCGAAGGCCGCGACTACACCGCCGCGCTGGAAACCGACGGCGGCCACATCGACTTGGCCGCGCCGCTGGCGAAAGGGCGCAGGCTCGTCATTGTCAGCAACCAGCCCTATCTGCAACCGGCCATCTTCACCAACCACGGCGGCTTCCACCCCGCCAATCTCAACGACGCTCTGGACAAACTCGTCATTCAAGACCAGCAAATCCGCGAACAGGTCAGCCGCGCCCTCAAAGTCTCCGTCATCAGCAACGTGAACCTCACACTGCCCGCGCCCAGCCCGGGCAAGGGCATAGGCTGGAACGCCGACGGCAGCGGCTTGGAAAACAACAACTACCCCGAACAGGCCGCTGCTTCCGCCGAACGCGCGGAGGATGCCGCAAAGCAGGCGGAAAACGAAGTCAAAAAAGTTTCCGCCGTATTATCCGGCCTGAAAACCGTTCCCACAACATTCGCCTCAATCGACCTGCTGCGGCAAGCCGTCAAAGGCGATTCGCCCGCCGCCATCGTCTCGTCCTACCACGAAGGCCAGCAGGTCGGTGGCGGCATCTTTATTGCCGACTTAAAAGATAAGGCCAGCGCAGATGACGGATATAACGTGATTGTCGATGTCGCCGGCGTGAGATGGAAGAGAATTCGCGGTGTCGGTGATGTCGTTAATTTTGAGACGCGGGCGAGATTTGTTGCCTCCGCGACAAAAATGTCCGAACTACCGGACGGCCTGACAGTTTTTGCTGGGGGCTATCAGTACATAAAGGATGCAGCCAGCCAATATATTCCGGATCTGCCGGGATGGCGACCAGTGAACGAATCGTTCGGGCATTTTGACGCTGGATATACCGAATCCGGAAAATCAAGCGTAACGACCAAATATGTCAACACTGATGGGCTGACATATAACGTTACATACGTTTCAAACATCAAGCCTACTACAATCCGCAAATATTACAGCGGACTGGACAAATCCACGAATACTGCTGATTTGGTAACGCTTAGAGACGCAGCGGCTGTAAAAAAATATCCGAGCATCTTGCTTAATTCCGATGTGTTTTTTACCACTTCCAACATTGCGGCAGGTAAAACAAAAATCCAAGGATTACAGGTGGTTGACAATGAAATAATTCGAGATTTCGACCGCCAGGATAATCGCGATGCTCTGGTAATGTTGCGATCTGGTTGGCTTGATGTTGTGAAAAAATCAGACAATCTGTCGATGGAACAAATTAAAAATAAGGGGATAGCCTGGTCTGCCTATTTTGGCCCGACTTTGATTAAAGACGGCGTCATCCCAGAAGGATTACCTTCGGTCGAATTAAGTGCGCGCAATATTATAGGGCAAAAGCCGAATCGCGATATTGTCATTATCCAGGTGCAGGGCGAAACAGGAAAGTCGGGGTGCACCATTCAAAAGGCGGCGGAATTATTATTGGCGGAAGGATGTGTATTTGGCTACAACCTGGACGGCGGCGGCTCGACTCAGATGTGGTGGCAAGATTGTTATTCGTTTCTATCGTCAGACTCCGATTTTTCGAAAGAACGCGCTGTTGGCGGAATTATTGAAATTCGTGCCGACGACACAGGGATATTCGATACGGGATGGCAATCCCTCCAGGTGGCAAAAGGTATCAGCTCCGCCGATGCTGATTTAAATATACCCGCCGTCTGTTATCGGCAGGTGGGGGCTGAAATACAACTGCGAATCAGCGTTTCAGGCAATTTTGCGGCCGGTTATAAAAAGGTTATTACCACACAGCCAATCCCGCTACGGTTCACCTCTGTCAATTTTCGGGACATGCGTGGGATGCTTGTTGGCGCAGACCTGTCGTACGGGATGTGGTATGCAGGGAATTATTTAAGTTTAAGGGCTATTGAAAAATCCCCGTACTTCACGGGGACGTTTAAATGGTATCCAAGGAATTCATTTACATATTAGGAGTTTTTATGTTTGGTCTTTTCAAAAGCAACGGCCACTTGGATTGTTGCCTGCAAATCATGCCCGAAATCATGCCTGACGGATGGTTTGTATTGGAGGTAAATAAAACGGGCGGATGTATGTGGTCGGACGGAAAAACCGTGTTTTATCCCGATACCCTGCCGCCTTCCGAAAATCATATTTGGTCATCTGACGGATGGCTGGAGGATACGGCTGGCCTGATAGAATCAGCCAAGGCATTAAAAATCAAACAACTTAACGCTGCTGCCCAAGCCTATATCGACCGAGCTGCCGAGACCGATAAAGTGCCTGATTTCGAGGTGCAGACGTGGACAATTCAAGCCGCCGAAGCGAAGACGTGGCAGGCAGATAAAACTGCGCCCACTCCTGTACTAGACGGCATCGCTGTCGCTCGCGGCATCCCCGCCGATATGCTCAAGGCCTCTGCGCTGCGGAAAACGCTGGCTTATGAAAAGCTGACCGCACATATCGCGGGACAGCGTCAGGCACTGCAAAGCAAAATCGAAACTGCCAAGACGCAGGCCGAGCTGGATAAGATTGCGATCACATTTACCGTACCGGAGGCTGTCTGAAAATGAGCAAAGTCTATCTGGCTATGTACAAGGGACGAAAAGACGGGCGAGGTGTCAAAGTTTGGGCGGCACGAATCGCAGACTGGGTTGTACGCACTGTCACCCGCAGCCCTTACAGCCATTGCGAAATCGCGGTAGAGCATCCGCGCGACGGCCTGTTTGATTGTTATTCGTCCAGCGCGAGAGACGGCGGGGTGCGCGTTAAAACCATGCCTCTGCCTGCCGACAAATGGGACTTAATCCCGCTGCCGCAATCTGTTGCCATATCGGCCTGCCGCTTGTTCCGCCGCACACACGGGGCAGGTTACGACTGGCTAGGTGCGATTGGCGTGGTACTCAAATCACCACACAGCAAAAGCCGCTGGTTTTGCAGCGAATGGTGCGCCTATGCAATAGGCTGCACCAACCCGCACCGGTACACCCCAGGAGAATTGGCGGATACCATTAAACCGTGATTTTAAAATCGCATGACAGGCCGTCTCAGACGGCCTTTTACTTATTTCCCCTCATAACCGAACAGCAAGGCCGCCGGATTGTCGGTTTTATCCTTGTTCAACGCCTCCGCCCCTTTTATTGTGCGGTTGATTTGCGCCGACGGCAAGCCGAAACCGCTGCCCAGCAGGTTGATGGTGGCCGTTGCCAGCCCCTTGTCAAACTCGCCCTGTTGCGCCTGTTGCGCCAGCTTGTAGGTGTCGGCAATCGGGCGCAAACCTACGGGGCCGTTGTAGCCGTAAAACTTCCCACCGGTGGCAATGTCGCCCAACTGCGCCAGTTCGCGCCCGCCGACGAACATCCCCAGCATGAAGCTGATTTGTTCCTTGGCCAGCTTTTTCGCCAAATCGTCGTCATCGTCGCCCGGGGTAAGCAGGCTTTTGAACAAGGCCGTCAGCGCTGTCGGCACAACCCACTGCAACAGCAGGTGCGCCGCCATTTTGCCCTTGTTTCGCTCCGTCATCGCCGTGGCCGCGCCCATGTTCAGCGCGGTGTTCATGTAAGAGTAAAACACCGTGAACAGCTTAGTCGTCGCGCCGCCGCGCTCCAATGCCGACAAGTCTTTCGCCTGCCCGCCGCCCTGCGTGTCCAGCACGGTCTGATCGGCCACCTGCACCGCATCTTCCTGCGCCATGCCCGCATCCTGCGCCTTCATCATCGCGCCGTGCCAAACAACGGTGTCGACGATTTGCTGCATCCGCATCATCATCCAGTAGGCGTAGCGGCGGATGATGCCGTCGCTGCCGTTGACGCTGTTGGCAACCTCGTTCAGTTCGCGGAATCGCGTGCGCGTGCGGTTTGCCATCATCTCCGACAACTCGTTCGCACCGCGCGTAGACGCTACGGGATGGGCGAAGTAGGTCATCACCGCCTTGGCCGTATAGCCCGCACCCAGCCGCGTCATGGCCGGGACAATGCCCGTCAGCTGCATGGCCGCCGAAGTGACATTGAAACCCAAGCCCGCCACGCTCACGTTCTGCCGCAGCCGCGCGGATATTGTGTCCAAAGCCTGTGCCGCGCCGCTGTTGCCCGCCGCAATGTCTTTCACGGCCGCGGACAACTGCCGCTTGGCTGCCGCGCCGTAGTGCTGCCGTATCAGTGTGTCCAGTGTGTGCGAGTTCAGCAGGCGGTTGGCATCCGCCACCGCCTCGCGGTGCGTCAGGTCGTGGATGATTTCATTCACCGCGTCATAAGTCACGTTCAGACTCAAACGCAGCGGGCGGCCTTTCACTTCGTTCACGCGCTGCTTGGTGAACGTGCGCCGCGTCGCCGCCGCCAAACCGGCCGCGCCCGCCTGCGCCAGCGCTTCGGTCGAAGCCTCGTTCTTCTCCGCCGCCCCGTCCGCCTCAAGGTCGTATTTGGCCGGATAGTAGCCGCCGCGCAGCTCCACTTCCACGCCGTCGGCCGACATGATTTTGAACGGACGCGCTTCTACCCAATCCGGCTCTACGCCCGTCATCCGCCGTTCCAACGCGGCAATCTGCGGCCGGTAGCTTTCCAGCAAGTCCCACGCACCCTGAACGGCATGCCATTCTTCCGCCGTCAGCGTCGATACTGCCCGTTCCACGTCGGCAAGATGCCAGCCGCTGCCGTCCAGCAGACGCTGCAAATTGCCCGCGTTGCCCATATTCAGCGCAACGGCGAAAAGCTGCTCGCGCGTCAGCCTGCCCAAGCCCTGATAGTCGCGCTTCTGCTCCAACATCCCTTTCAGACGGCCTGTATGTTTCGCCAGCGGTTGCAGCACCGCATACAGCTTTTCCGCCGCCTCTGCCGTCATCGTCGCTTCGCGGTCGGCGGCCTGTTTCAGCGGCAGGATGAAATGGCGGAAGAACGCCCCGTTGTCCTTGCCATCGTCGAAAATCCGCGCGATGGTCGAGATTTTGAGGTGGCCCCACCAAACGCCCGAGAGCCATTGCGCCGATTTCTCCCAGCGCGTTGCCGCCTCGCGCCGAACTTTGGCCTTGCGCCCCTGCGCCTTGGCCGACGCTTCCAGCACGCCCGCCAGCTCGTCGCGCACCTCCTGATAGCTGCGCTTGGCCTGATTGGACAGCAGCCTGTTTTTCAGACGGCCTAAGTGCTCCAACTGGCGCACCGTGTCGGCCAAGCCGCGCATTTCCTCCACCGTCATTTCCCGCCAGCTTGTGCGGCTGATACGGTCGATGTATTCGGGGTCGAGATTGTGCGCCACGCCTTCGGCTTCCATCTCCTGCACAAAGCGGTAGGCCGATTTGCGCCGGTCGGTTTCTTTCAGCGACAAGGGGCGCAGCTCCACGTCTTCCAGCAGGGCTTCGATTTGCTCGCGGAAGGCAATGTCCACACCCGTCTGCACGCGGTCGAACTTGGCAAGGTATTTGCGCGTCTTCTCCATCTCCTCCCGCGCCAGCAGCGTTTCCCGCGCCAGCGCGTTCTGAATGAGCTGGCTGCGCTTGTGCGCCGCCGCCGTCGCCGTATCGCCCGCCTTAAACGCCTTTTCCGCCGCCTTGGCCGCCGCCGCTTCCTGCCGCGTGAACACACCCGGGCGCAAATCGCGCGTCTTCATCTGCGCCACCCGCTCTTTTGCCGACACCTTCGCCGCCTGTTTGAGCAGGGCGGCAGAGCCGACGGCCTCATCCAGCCGCTTCAACTCCGCCGCGATAATCCGCGCACGCAGGCCGTTGTGCACCGCCAAATCGGCCGCCTCTTCAAAGTCCGCCTGTGTCGGCACTTCGCCTTTCTCGGCCAAGAGGTTCAGCATGGCCGTGCGCTCGATTTCCTCCTGCGGCGGCAGGGCTTCGGCCAAAGCCTGCACCAGTTCGAGGCCGTCTGAAAACACCGGCTCGCCGTTTTCGTCGAGTATCAGCCCCGCCGCCAAATCCGCGTGCATGCCGCCCGTTTTCGCCGTCATGCCGCGCTCTTGCAGGATTTTCGCCCAATCGGCGGGCAGGGAAGACAGGCTGTCTTCATCCAGCCGCACGGCCGTCAGCGCAAAGGGGTTGGCGACGTCTTCGCCCGCCTTTTTCCCTTCGCGCGGCACATAGTGGCGGCTGTACCAATCGCGCCCCGACAGGCCGTCTGAAAAGCGCTCTTCCAAATCGCGCACGTCGGCCTTGCCGTTGTCGGTCGGCAGATAGCCCTCTTCGGCCAGCAGCTCCGCCATCTCGTCAATGCTGCGGCCTTTGCTGCGGCGCAGAACGGGCATGCCGAACACCGGCGCGGGGATTTTGTCTTTCGCATCCAAACCCCACTCGCGCACCAGATCGTCTTTGTTCAGGCCGCCCAGCTTGGCAATGGCGGCCATCAGCGTGTCGGACGAAGGGTCAAGCGCGGTGCGGTCGGTTTTCGGCTTGTAAGCAAGCAGCTTGGAGAGTACACTGGCGACGTCTCTTGAACGCAGCTTACCGCGCGGCTCGGATGCTTCGGCATCAGCGGCGGATTCTATTGGAGCTGCGTTCAGGAGATTTTCTTTTGTCGTGACGCTGTGCAGGTAAAACCGGTTGGCATTCACATCCTTGCGTACCAGCGCGGTGACAATGTCTTGTCTGCCCATAATGTCCACCGGCGCGGAAACAAAATAGCTTGTCATTCCGTCATGCTCGGTCTGCGCCACAATCACGCCGTTTTCCAATACCGACGGCACGGCTTCAAATGCCATCGCCTTATCGGCATTCATCCCGTGCGCCATGCTGTCTTTCACGGAACGCGCATTCAGCAGCACTTCTCCGATTTCCGGATTCACCGCCTTATTACCGGCCTTGTCGAACAGCTCTGTTGCCCACGCTTTCAACTCCTTGTTATCGGTCGGCGCGGTGCGCGTTTCGACGGTATACACAGGCTTGCCCTGCAACACCTTGGCCTTGCGCCTGAACTCGCGCTCCGCCCTGCTGTTGCCGTCTATGCGGTTTTCGTCGGTCATTTTCGCCGTCAAAAGCTGCCATGCGCGGTAGACCGGCTGCTTCATGATGCTGCCGCGCGCCGCCATCTCCGCCCGTGCGAAATCGGCCTTGTATTCCTTTTTCAGACGGCGTATCTCGCGGCTGCGGGCGTTGCGGGCAAAGGCCATATCGCGCAGCGCACGCCGTCCCAATTCGTCCTCCGCTTCGCGCCGTGCCGCCGCGTCCATCGCCTGAAATTCCGCATCTTCGGCAAACAGCAGCGTCGCGCCGTTGATATACGAAGTTTCCGCAATCTGCCCGTCGCTCGCCAGCAGCCGGTCGAATACGCCGCGAATGTCGTCCGACAGTTCCACATTCAGATTCAGCAGGGAGCGGTAAATCCGTTTCAAGAGCTGCGCCATGCGGCTGAACACCCCGCGCAACTCTTCGTTCGGCGCTTTGCCCTCAAACAGATAGGCTTCCATGCCGCGCGCGAATTTCTCGTGATGCTCGCGCTGCTCTTCAAGGCTCATCGCCGCCCAAGTGTCCGCGTCCTTCACGCCGAACCAGTCCAAGGCCGTCTGAAAGTCCGCCACAATCTGCCGCTCGCCTTCCGTCATTTCCGACTCCGGCACGGCGCGCAAATCCCGCTCGATGCGGCTCATGGTTTCCAGTTCGAAATGACCGAACTCATGGATGAAGGTGGAAGCATCAGCGTTTTTCAACAGCGCAATCGTGTCGGCCATGCGGTCAAACATGCCGCGTGCGTCTTGATACAAATTCCGATTGACATCGGCAAGCACAGAGTGCAGAATATTCAAAAGGCGGTTCTTGCCTCCTGCTATATGCCCATCTCGGGCTGAACGGGTCTCAACGGCAAGAGCCGCTTCTTTATGCGCCTCGCTTTCCAATTGCGCCGCAACCACATAAAACTGCGGCTTCTGTCCCGATTTCAAATCCTTGCGCAAACGCACGACCACATAATGCCGTTCACCGCCGATATTGACGGGAGCAGCAAGAATCACATTCTCAACACCCGCACCATCCTTATCTTTTGAATATTCCAACACTGCCGAATTTTCCAGCACATAAGGAACGGCGGGCAGGGCATTGACGTGGACATCGGCGGGTAAATGGCTCAAACTGTTTTTCACACCCCGCGCAGTCAGCACCACATCACCGACCTCCGGATGGTGGAACACACCGTCGGGACGGTTTTCAGCCAGCCAGTTTCGCACAAACTCACGCGCATTGGCGATAACCCTGCCGTTTTCATCGCGTCTGATCAACCCGCTTTCAATCTCCGCAACCGGACTGCCCGTCAAAATATCGGCAACCGACTTATCAGCGGCCGACTGGAACAATATACTGTCATCATCCGCCGAGAACGCGCCGCTGTTATCGGTGGCGGATTTGATTTGGTTGGGACGGAAGGCAACCACTTCTTCTGCTTTTTGATAGACAACTCCGTCAAAACCCGCATCTTTCAGTATGCTGGCAAAAGTTCCGGAATATGATTGTCCGACCGTGAACCTACCGTCCCGAATCTTGAACATGGCTTCATCAACGGTATACTCATCAAATCCTTTTGCTTCGAGTTCCCCAGTCAGGTATTGCGCTATTGCTTCGGCGGATTCGAAATCAGACGGGTAGAAAGGGTTTTTCAGGTCTGCAAACGATTCTATCAGGCGGTTTCCGTATCCTTCTGCCGTCCGCCTATCTGTAGCCATATAAAAGCCTTTACCGCGCATCCCGTTATCCGTATTTGAGCCCGTTTTATTTCGGTCAAATACATTAAATTCTGCATCTGTCCCGTGATACACCACCAACGGCTCCCCCGTTTCCGGATTCACCACTTTGGAAGCATTGTCCGGGTCGTTTTCCCAATCGCCGAACCACGCCTTAAAAGCAGGCGTGCGCACCTGCACCCACTGGCGGTAGTCCAGTTCGGTTCTGCCTTCGGCCTTGGCCGCTTCATAGGCTTCGCGCCCGCCGTATGCCGCTTCTGTTTCGGCAAACTGCGCCTGCTCGGCGGTCATGTCTTGAAAGAGCAGGCCGTCTGAAGTATGATTTCCCCCGTCGGCGATGTCTGCTTCCGTTTCGGACGTAAAGAATAGGGCTTCTGTATTATTCGATGTGGAATAAGCCGACACCGCGTCAGACGCTCCCACTTCTCCGTGATGACGTGTAACGGAGTTGCGCGTAGGTACTGCCGAATCGTTACTCTTCGCTGTGCCATCGTCCTGATGCAACTCAAATGCGTTCATCAGCCAGCCGTTATTGCCCTGCTTTTTCGTCAGGGTTGCACGGTGTCCGTTGTATTCCACGAATACGGTTTCAGATTTCCCGCTTGCATAAATCTTGCTTTTGCCGCCCCGCGCGATCGTTTCGGTAATATCGTGCGTCAGCATCCGCGCTACATCGTCATAAGCCATGCCGTCTTTGCGCATACGGCTTTCAATGATATGCGCCAAACCCATCGCGCCTTTGGTTTTGCCGTTTTCTTTGAGCGTTCCCTCACTACCCCACACAAAATCAATCCAGCCCAAATCGTTGCGGTACATCGCACGGTTGACATCGGCTTTGTCCAACAGGGCTTTATTCATCGCCTCGCGCCCGCGCCGGATATTGGCCGACGTGTCTTTCATGGCAGAAGCAGACTGATTCAACGCCCCGTTCCGCGTCAAACTCTCCCCTACCACATTCAGCCGCCCATACCGCCCCATAAACTCGTCGGGGGTCATATCCAGACGGCCTGCGTAGCTTTGGATGTGCGAAGCCCACACGGAGGCCGCGTCGTCGGCGTTTTGCGCGTTCATCCTGCCCGTGGCGGCAAGCTCCTGTTTGAACCGCGCTTTGAGGCCGTCGAACTCCTGCTGCCGCGCCAGTTGCGCTTCCGCGTCCGCGTACGCCCGTTTGGCCGTTTCCTCAAACTCTGCCGCCGCTTCCGTCTCTTCCCACGCCGCCGCCTCCGCCGCCGAGAAGGCATCCGGCGACATGCGCGCGATGTTGGCCAAATGATGTTGCGCCTCCTGCGGCAGAAAGGCATGGAAGTCCCCGCGCGTCATCTCCACCATCCCGCCCGTGGCCGCCGCCGCTTCAATCTGCGGCGCAAGATGCGGAATCGCCTGCGCCACGGTATCGGACAAACCCGACTGCATCAGCGCCTCGCCGTCGAAGAAGATTTTATTACCTTCTTCGCCGTAGCTCTCGTTGACGAAATCCGCCTGCAAATCGGGCGCACGCGCCGTCAGCTTAGAAGATGCCACCGCGTCAGCCTGCTGCTGCATATGCCGCGCGTGTTCCTGCGCCTCTTTTGCTTTCAGACGGCCTTCCTGAAAATTCCGATAGCCTTCAACGGGCGCCGTCGGAATCTCCGCAAACGCCTCCATCACAATCTCGCGCGGCGTCCACTCGCCCGTCACCGCC
>CAMURX010000003.1 GCA_947097615.1 uncultured Neisseria sp.
GTAAAGTTGAGGCCGTCTGTAAAGTTGAGGCCGTCTGTAAAGTTGAGGCCGTCTGAAAAAACCTGCTTCGCAGGTTTTTTCAGACGGCCTTTTTGTCGGAACGGAAATCCGCTTATGCGGTTTGCGTTGCCTGGATGGCGGTCAGCGCGATGGTGTAGACGATGTCTTCGACCAGCGCGCCGCGCGAGAGGTCGTTTACCGGTTTGCGCAGGCCTTGCAGCATGGGGCCGACGCTCAATACGTTGGCGTTGCGCTGGACGGCTTTGTAGGTGCAGTTGCCGGTGTTCAGGTCGGGGAAGACGAATACGGTGGCTTTGCCGGCGACGGGGCTGTTCGGCGCTTTGGATTTGGCCACGTCGGCAACGGAGGCGGCGTCGTATTGCAGCGGGCCGTCGATGGCGAGGTTGGGGGCTTTTTCCTTGGCGATGGCAACGGCTTGGGCGACGGCGTCGACGTCGGGGCCGGCGCCGGATGTGCCGGTGGAGTAGGAAATCATCGCCACGCGCGGCTCGATGCCGAAGGCTTTGGCCGAGTCGGCCGACTGGATAGCGATTTCGGCCAGCTGTTCGGGCGTGGGGTTGGGGTTGACCGCGCAGTCGCCGTATACCAGCACTTGGCCGGGCAGCAGCATGAAGAACACACTGGACACGATGCTGGCGCCGGGGGCGGTTTTGATGAGCTGCAAGGCGGGGCGGATGGTGTTGGCGGTGGTGTGCACGGCGCCGGAGACGAGGCCGTCGACGTCGTTTTGCGCCATCATCATCGTGCCGAGGACGACGGTGTCTTGAAGCTGTTTGCGCGCGTCTTCGGGCGTGAGGCCTTTGGATTTGCGCAGCTCGCACATGGGGGCGACGTATTGTTCGATCAGCGTGTCGGGGTCGATGATTTCCAGCGAGGCGGGCAGGGTCAGGCCGCGCGCTTGGGCGACGGCTTCGACTTCGGCGCGTTTGGCCAGCAGCACGCAGCGGGCGATGCCTTTTTCGTGGCAGATAACGGCGGCTTCGACAGTGCGCGGCTCTGCGCCTTCGGGCAGGACGATGCGTTTGTCGGCCTTGCGGGCGGCTTCCATCATGTTGAAGCGGAATTGGGCGGGCGACAGGCGCACGGCTTGCGGCGCGGCCAGTACGGCGGTGTTTTCGGGTTTTTCGATGCTGCCGAGGAAGGCGAGGCCGGCGGCTTCGGCCACGGCGGCGGGCGCGCCGATCACGCCGCCGAATTCGACGGCGCGTCCGGCGAAGGAGGCTTTGGCCATGTTCAGCCGCTCGGCGGTGGCGTGGCCGCTGCTGACGGCGAAGACGACACGGGCGTTAAAGGCTCCGGCCAAGTCGTTGTTCAGACGGCTTAAAAAAAGGTGGGCGTCGTTGGGGGCGATGCCTTGGATAACAAGGTTTTGCGCGTTTAGGGCGGCGGCGCGGCCGATCAGGAGGTCGAACCAGTCGTCGGCTTTGCCTGCCGAGGCGAGGCGCACGGCTTCTTCGGCGTTTTCGGTGACGTTGAACACGGCGGCGCCGGGCAGTTGCGCGGCAATGTTGGCTGCGGCTTGGGCGGCGTCGGCATGGGGGCAGACGGGAATGACGAGGATATTGGCCATTTGTATGTTTCCTTTCGGTATTTCGGGGAGAAAAACGGCGGACGCGCGGTGCGGCCGTCAATGGAGAGGCCGTCTGAAAAGCGTGTTGTCCTTTTTCAGACGGCCTACGGTTTAAACGGTGTCGGGTGTTTCTTCGATTTCGAAGCTGTGGCTGATGGCGGCGGTTTTGCCCAGCATGATGGAGGCCGAGCAGTATTTTTCCGCCGACAGTTCCACCGCTTTGGCGATGGCGGCTTCTTTCAGGTTGCGGCCGGATACGGTGAAACGGATGTCGATTTCAGTGAACACGCGCGGGGCTTCGTCGGCGCGTTTGGCGCTGATTTCGGCGCGGCAGCCGGTGATGTGCTGGCGCTGTTTCTGCGCAATGAGCACTACGTCGGCACTGGCACAGCCGGCCATGCCCAAGAGCAGCATTTCCATCGGTGTCGGCCCGCGCCGCGCCGCGCCTTCGGCCGCCGAGCCTTCCATCACGACGCTGTGCCCCGCTTCGGTAGAAGCGACAAAGCACAGGCCGTCGAGCCATTGCGAAGTAATCTGCATGATGTGTCCGTTCTGTTTTTTAATCCAAAGTAAAGGGTTCGGCGGCGGTGAGGATGCCGTCGGCGTCGCTGTACAGATAATGGCCGGGCACGAAATCGACGCCGCCGAAAGTCAGCACGCCATCCGTTTCGCCCGCGCCTTCTTTCGCGCTTTTGCGCGGGTTCGTGCCCAGCGCCTTGATGCCGAAATCGAGTTCGTTGAGCGCTTCGCTGTCGCGCACGACGCCGTACACCACCGCGCCCGCCCAGCCGTTGGCCGCGCCCGCCGAGGCGATTAAATCGCCGATCAGCGCGCTGGCAAAAGAGCCGCCGCCGTCGACAACCAGCACTTCGCCGTCGGAATGGGTGTTCAGAATCTGTTTGACCAGGCCGTTGTCGCGGAAACATTTGACGGTGCGGATGCGGCCGCAGAAGCGTGCGCGGCGGCCGAAGCTGCGGAACTGGATTTCGCAGGAGGGCGTGTCGGGCGCGATGTCGATCAAGTCGGCGGTGGCAAATTCGTAGTGCATGGGGTTTCTCCTTTTTTTCTCCGTTTGGGGTTTCAGACGGCCTCGGGCAAACATTGCCGCTGCCCGGATTGTCAACAAACCGGTGGCGCATTATATAGAAAGGGCAGGCCGTCTGAAAAGGCGGGCAGAGGCCGTCTGAAAACGGGGCTTTGGCGAAGTTTAAACGGGTTTTTGGTTTTTCAGACGGCCTCAAACGGTATGCGTCGCGGGCGGTATCTGAGGCCGCTGCCGCCTGTGCGGGAATGGCGTTTCTGAAAACGGAAAAGGGCATTTTCAGACGGCCTTTCCCGTTTTATGCTTTTAGAGACTCGAACACGGCGAAGTAGTCGGGGAAAGTTTTGCGCACGCAGGCGGGGTCGTTGATGGTGACGGGCACGCCGAGTAGGGAAACAAGGGAAAAACACATGGCCATGCGGTGGTCGTCGTAGGTGTCGATGACGGCGTTTGGTGTGGGGGCGGCGGGCGGGGTGATGCGGATAAAGTCCGCGCCTTCTTCCACGGTTGCGCCGACTTTGCGCAGCTCGGCGGCCATGGCAGCGATGCGGTCGGTTTCTTTGACGCGCCACGAGGCGATGTTGCGGATGGCGCACGGGCCGTCGGCGGCGATGGCGACGATGGCGAGGGTCATGGCGGCGTCGGGGATGTGGTTGGCGTCCAAATCGAAGGCGCGCACGCTTTGGCCGGGGGCGCGGGACACTTCGATAAAGTCGTCGCCCCAAGTGACGATCGCGCCGGTTTTTTCCAGTTCGGCGGCGAAGGCGGCGTCGCCCTGGACGGCGTTTTTGCCCAAACCGGTGACGCGCACGGGCGTGCCGCCGAGCAGTCCGGCGGCAAGGAAATAGGAGGCGCTCGATGCGTCGCCTTCGACGGTGATGCGTTCGGGGGCGCGGTAGCCTGCGGCGGGGACGAGGAAGCTGCGGTAGGCGCGGTTTTCGACGGCGACGCCGAAGCGTTGCATCAGGTTGAGGGTGATGTCGATGTAGGGTTTGGAAATCAGTTCGCCTTCGACGCGGATTTCGCAGGCTTCGCCGGTGAGCGGCAGTGCCATCAAAAGGGCGGTGAGAAACTGGCTGGATACGTTGCCTTTAATCGGTACGCTGCGCACGCCGTTGTCGCTGCGGCGGCCGACAGAGAGGGGCGGGTAGCCGTCGTTGCCGAGATAGCGGATGTCGGCGCCGATGAGGCGCAGGGCGTCGACGAGGTCGCCGATGGGGCGTTCGTGCATGCGCGGGATGCCGTGCAGGCGGTAGTTGCCGCCGAGTACGGCGAGGGCGGCGGTCAGCGGGCGGAAGGCGGTTCCGGCGTTGCCGAGGAACAAGTCGGCTTCGGCGGCGGGAAAGCGTCCGCCGCAGCCGTGTACGCGTACGAGGCCGTCTGAAAGATGTTCGATGCGCACACCCAAGGCGGCGAGAGCGTCGAGCATGCGGTCGGTGTCGTCGGATGCGAGCAGCGAGCGGATGGTGCAGACGCCGTCGGACAGGGCGGTCAGAAGCAGGGTGCGGTTGCTGATGCTTTTCGAGCCGGGCAGGGCGACGGTGGAGGGTTTCAGACGGCGTGCTTCGAGGCGGAGGGATTCGGTGGTCATGGCAGCGCTGGAATCTGTTAACAAGGCTTGCTATTATGCCGAAAAGCGTTAATTTGAGGAATGAAAATGGCAATAAAGGTAATCGCCGTCGACGGCCCGAGTGCGTCGGGCAAGGGTACGGTGGCTTCGCGGGTGGCGGCGGCTTTGGGCTGGAGTTATCTCGACTCGGGCGCGCTGTACCGGTTGGCCGCCCTCTATGCGCGGCGCAAAGGCGTAGAGTGGACGGACGAGGCCGCCGTAGCCGCGCTGGCCGCCGCGCTGCCCGCGCAGTTTGACGGACAACGGGTGCTGCTCGACGGCGAGGACGTCGGCAGCGAAATCCGCAGCGAGGAAATCGGCATGGGCGCGTCGGCGGTGGCGCAGCTTCCCGCGGTGCGCGCCGCCCTGCTGCAACGCCAGCGCGATTTTCAGACGGCCTCCGGGCTGGTGGCCGACGGGCGCGATATGGGGTCGGTGGTGTTTCCCGATGCCGCGTTGAAGGTGTTTCTCACTGCCTCGGCGCAGGTGCGAGCTGAACGCCGCGCCAAACAGCTCGGCCTGCCGTGCGAAGGCCTGGCTTTCGAGCGCATCCTTGCCGACATCGAAGCGCGCGACGAAGCCGACCGCTGCCGCGCCGCCGCGCCGCTGGTGCACCTGCCCGACGCGCTGCTGTTGGACACTTCGGACATGGGCATCGGAGAGGCGGTAAAAAAAGTAGTTGATTGGTATGAGCAAAAACAAATCTAGTATATAATCCGCGCTTTCGTTTTTTAGACGGCCTTTTTGATACGGAAGGCCGTCTGAAAACATGTGGCAGCGGCAGCCCGGCCGGAAGGGTCTGCCGTTTTACAACACCGAACCCCGCGCCCTCCGGTAGCGCAAAGAAAGATTTAGCAAATATGGAAAATTTTGCCCAGTTGTTGGAAGAGTACTCCGCCGTTCAGGAAATGAACGCGGGTGAGGTGATTACCGCCGAAGTGGTGGCGATTGAAGACAAATTCGTCATCGTCAACGCCGGCCTGAAATCCGAGTCGCTCATCGACATCAACGAATTCAAAAACCCGCAAGGCGAAGTGGAAGTCAAAGTAGGCGACTTCGTGACCGTAACCATCGAATCCGTTGAAAACGGCTTCGGCGAAACCAAGTTGTCGCGCGAAAAAGCCAAACGCGCCGCCGACTGGATTGCTTTGGAAGAAGCAATGGAAAACGGCGACATCCTCTCCGGCCTGATCAACGGCAAAGTCAAAGGCGGTCTCACCGTCATGATCAACAGCATCCGCGCCTTCCTGCCCGGTTCGCTCTTGGACGTGCGTCCGATCAAAGACACTTCCCACTTTGAAGGCAAAGAAATCGAATTCAAAGTCATCAAACTGGATAAAAAACGCAACAACGTCGTGGTTTCCCGCCGCGCCGTACTCGAAGCCACTCTGGGCGAAGAACGCAAAGCCCTGCTGGAAAACCTGCAAGAGGGCACTGTTGTCAAAGGCATCGTCAAAAACATTACCGACTACGGCGCATTCGTCGATCTGGGCGGTATCGACGGTCTGCTGCATATCACCGATCTGGCATGGCGCCGCGTGAAGCACCCGAGCGAAGTGCTGGAAGTCGGCCAGGAAGTCGAAGCCAAAGTGCTGAAATTCGACCAGGACAAACAGCGCGTTTCCCTCGGCGTCAAACAGCTTGGCGAAGATCCTTGGAGCGGCCTCGCCCGCCGTTACCCGGCCGGCACCCGCCTGTTCGGCAAAGTGTCCAACCTTACCGACTACGGCGCGTTCGTTGAAATCGAACAGGGCATCGAAGGTTTGGTACACGTTTCCGAAATGGATTGGACCAACAAAAACGTACATCCGAGCAAAGTCGTACAGCTGGGCGACGAAGTCGAAGTGATGATTCTGGAAATTGACGAAGACCGCCGCCGCATCAGCCTGGGCATGAAACAGTGCCAGCCCAATCCTTGGGAAGATTTCGCCGCCAACTACAATAAAGGCGACAAAATCAAAGGCGCCGTCAAATCCATTACCGACTTCGGCGTGTTTGTCGGCCTGCCCGGTAACATCGACGGTTTGGTTCACCTGTCCGATTTGTCTTGGACCGAGTCCGGCGAAGAAGCTGTCCGTAAGTACAAAAAAGGCGAAGAAGTGGAAGCCGTCGTATTGGGCATCGATGTGGAAAAAGAACGCATTTCCTTGGGCATCAAACAGCTCGAAGGCGATCCTTTCGGCAACTACATCAGCGTTAACGACAAAGGCTCGCTGGTTAAAGGTACTGTGAAATCCGTCGAAGCCAAAGGCGCGGTTGTCGTTTTGGGTGACGAAGTGGAAGGCTACCTGCCTGCCTCCGAATTTGCCGCCGACCGTGTGGAAGATCTGACCACCAAGCTGAAAGAAGGCGATGAAGTGGAAGCGGTTATCGTGACTGTCGACCGCAAAAACCGCAGCATCAAGCTGTCGGTCAAAGCCAAAGACGCCAAAGAAAGCCGCGACGCCCTCAATTCGGTCAATGCAGCATCCTCCGCCAATGCCGGTACCACCAGCCTGGGCGATCTGCTGAAAGCCAAATTGTCCGGCGACAACGAATAATCCGGGACGATCGTTATGACCAAATCAGAGCTGATGGTTCGTTTGGCTGAGGTTTTTGCCCAGAAGAACGGTACGCACCTGATGGCGAAAGACGTCGAGTACAGCGTGAAGGTTTTGGTCGATACCATGACCCGTTCGCTGGCTCGCGGCCAGAGGATCGAAATCCGCGGATTTGGCAGTTTTGATTTGAACCACAGACCCGCCCGCCAGGGGCGTAATCCGAAAACCGGAGCGAAAGTGGATGTGCCTGAAAAACACGTCCCCCATTTCAAGCCGGGTAAGGAATTGCGCGAACGTGTCGATCGGTCGATGACTGCCGAATAAACCGTCCGTCCGGAAAAACAAGGGTGCCGCATTGTGCGGCACTCTTTTTTCATTCTGCCGCCGTGTGGCCGTTGTCGGAGAGGTTGCACCGCTTAACATCATGCTGAAATACACTATAATGCGCGTTGACAAAAATAAGATGCCGTCTGAAAAACCATGTCCGAAAAAACTACGTCCCGCTTTATCCCTCCTCCCTATCAAAACCACAGCCCGCTGACCTGGTATCAGGCGGCTTCGCAGCAGCCCGCGTTTATCCGCGACGCTGCGCAGGCGCGCGCCATCGAACATCTCGACCGCTTGTGGACGGAGCTGATGATGTTCAAGCGCAAGCGCAACCGTTTTTTAGGACGCAGCCTGCGTTCGCCGCAACTGCCTAAAGGTCTGTATTTCTACGGCGGCGTGGGCAGGGGGAAAAGTTTTCTGATGGATGCCTTCTTCGGCTGCCTGCCCTACCGACGTAAACGCCGCGTGCATTTTCATGCTTTTATGGCGGAAATCCACCAAAGGCTGCGCGCCCTGAAAAGCGAAGCCGATCCGTTGAAAACCGTGGCTGCCGAAATCGCCAAAGAAACGCGGGTGTTGTGCTTTGACGAGTTCCATGTCAGCGATATTGCCGACGCGATGATTTTGGGCAGGCTGTTGGAAAATCTGTTTAACGAAGGCGTGGTGCTGGTGGCGACTTCCAACTATGCACCATCCGAGCTCTACCCACAGGGACAAAACCGCAGCAGCTTTCTGCCGACCATCGCCCTGATTGAAGACAAACTGACCATTTTAAATGTGGATGGTGGTGAGGATTACCGGCACAGAACTCTGACGGCGGCAGAAGTGTTTTACATTCCCGCTAATACGGAAAACGAAAGCAGGTTGACGCAACTGTTTGCCCAGATAAGCGAAGGACAGAGCGTGAGGCCGTCTGAAATCGAAATCCATGGTCGCATGCTGCCCTGCAAAGGGCATACCGCCAAAGCGGTTTGGTTTGATTTCCGTGTTTTGTGCTTCGGACCGCGTTCGCAGGCGGATTATCTTTATCTTTCCGAACGCTATGAGATGATTTTTGTGTCGGGAATCGAAAAGCTGCACGAAACGGAAAGGGCGGAGGCGCGGCGGCTGACTTGGCTGATAGACGTGATGTACGACTACCGCGTCAAATTCTGCGCCACCTGCGAAGTTCCCGTTGACGAGATTTACGTAGAAGGCGATTTTGCCAACGAGTTTGTCCGGACGGCCAGCCGTCTCACCGAAATGCAGTCGCAGGAATATCTCAATCTGCCGCATTTGGTGCTCTCTTCGTCCGAGCAGCCGCAGAGGGCGCTTTCAAAGAGTTAAAAACTAAGCGGAATAAAGAAAAACTTGCTACAATTCGGCGGCAATTTGCCGCCTGTTTTTTTATATAAGGAGAATTCAATGTCTGTTCAGCGAACACTTTCCATCGTCAAGCCAGATGCCGTCGGTAAAAACCTGATTGGTAAAATCTACAGCCGCTTCGAAGACAGCGGCTTGAAAATTGTTGCCGCCAAAATGAAGCATTTGAGTAAAGAAGAGGCCGAAGGTTTTTATGCCGTTCATAAAGATCGGCCGTTTTTCGGCGAACTGGTAGCGTTTATGATTAGCGGCCCGGTCATGATTCAAGTGCTCGAAGGTGAAAATGCCGTGGCAAAAAACCGCGAACTGATGGGGGCAACCAATCCGAAAGAAGCCGCAGCCGGTACGATTCGTGCCGACTTTGCCGATTCCGTCGGCGAAAATGCCGTGCACGGTTCGGACAGCGAAGAAAACGCCGCTATCGAAGTGGCTTATTTCTTTGGCGAAAACGAAATCTGCCCGCGCTGATTCGGAATCTTCATTTGCTGCCGCCTTCCCGAGTGCGGCAGCAAAACCGTTAACGTAAGGCCGTCTGAAAAGCATCATTCATCATCAAAGAGATGCTTTACTTTAACGGTTTGAACAAACCAATTCCAAATTTATGAAAAACAATCTGTTAGATTACGACTTAAACAGCCTGACGGCATGGTTTGCGGAAATGGGCGAAAAGCCGTTCCGCGCCCGCCAGGTTATGCGCTGGATGCATTGGAGCGGCGCTGCAAATTTTGCCGAGATGACCGATTTGGCGAAGTCCCTGCGTGCCAAGTTGGAAGAAAAGGCGCAAATCGGCGTTCCGGCGCTGATGACGTCTCAGGAGTCGAAAGACGGTACGCGCAAATGGCTGCTTGATGTCGGTACGGGCAACGGCGTCGAGACTGTTTTCATTCCCGAATCCGATCGCGGCACGCTCTGTATTTCTTCACAGGTGGGTTGTGCGTTGGAGTGCACTTTCTGTTCGACCGGCCGTCAGGGCTTCAACCGCAATCTCACTACTGCCGAAATCATCGGCCAGTTGTGGTGGGCGAACAAAGCGTTGGGTGCGACTCCGAAAGACGAGCGGGTTATCTCCAATGTTGTGATGATGGGTATGGGCGAGCCGCTGGCAAATTATGAAAATGTTGTCCGCTCCTTGTCCGTGATGCTTGACGATCACGGCTACGGCCTTAGCCGCCGCAGGGTAACCGTATCCACTTCGGGCATGGTGCCGCAGATGGACAGGCTGAAAGAAGACATGCCCGTGGCTTTGGCAGTTTCTCTGCACGCATCAAATGATGCGGTGCGCGACCAAATCGTGCCTTTAAACAAAAAATATCCCTTGAAGGAATTGATGGGTGCATGCAGGCGTTATTTGGTTAAGGCGCCGCGTGATTTTGTTACTTTCGAATACGTGATGCTTGACGGTATCAACGATAAAGCGGAGCACGCACGCGAGTTGTTGAAACTGGTGGAAGACGTTCCCTGCAAATTCAATCTGATACCGTTTAATCCCTTCCCGAACTCCGGTTACGATCGTTCGTCTGCGGAAAATATCCGTGTATTCAGGGATATTCTGCAGCAGGCCGGTTTTGTCGTTACGGTACGCAAAACGCGCGGCGACGATATCGATGCCGCCTGCGGACAGCTTGCCGGACAGGTGAAGGACAAGACCCGCCGCCAGCAGAAATGGCAGCAGTTATTGGTTCAACAGTAAGGTTTTAGCATGAAACAGTTGTGGAAAGCGGTATTGCTCGCTTGCGCGTTGAGCGCCTGCGGCGGAACTTCGGTCAAACAGCCGAGCAAGCAGGAGCGCACCGAAGAGGTGTCGCGCATTAAGACGCAGTTGGCTCTGGAATATATGCGTGCCAAGGATTACCGCCTGGCGGTAACGACTATCGAAGAAGCGTTGCAGGCCGACAGAAAAAACGAAATCGCCTGGCTGATGCGCGCGCAGATTTATCAGTTTTTGAAAGTGTTCGACAAGGCGGAAGCCAGTTTCCGCGAAGCGCTGCAATTGCAGCCGAACGGAGCGGAAATCAACAATAACTACGGCTGGTTTCTGTGCAGTTCGATGAACAATCCCAATGCGGCCATGCCTTATTTTGACAGGGCGCTGTCCGATCCTACTTATCCCGCGCCCTATGTTGCTTATATGAACAAGGGCATTTGCAGCGCGAAAATGGGGCAGTATTCGCTATCGCAGGCTTATTTGGAGCGCGGTATCGCTTCTGCTCCCGATTTCATGCCGCTGCGCAGGGAGTTGGCCAAAACCAAAATGCTGGCAGGGCAAATCAAAGAAGCCGACCAGCTTTTCCGCCAGTATCAGAGCCGGGTAGATGTCTTGGGAGCGGAAGATTTGCTGTTGGGCTGGCAGATTGCGAGAGCTACAGGCAATTCGCAGGCTGCTTACGAATACGAAGCGCAGCTTCGTGCCAATTATCCTTATTCGGATGAACTGCAAACCATCGCAACAGGACGCTGAACATGAGTCAGAATGCAGAAAGCCAAGTGTCGCAAACTCCTGCCGAAGAGTTTGGCAAGTTACTGCGCGAGAGGCGCGAAAGCAGGGAACTGTCGCTGGGGGAGGTCGCAGAACGGCTGAAACTGTCGGCCAAACAAATCGAGGCCTTTGAGTCGGGCAATTACGAAAATATGCGCGAAACGGTTTTTGTCAGAGGCTTCTTGCGCACCTATGGCCGTTTTTTGGATTTGGACGAACAGCTGGTTTCTTCCTATCTCGATAAAATCCTGCCCGGAACAGGCGTACGCAGCCATATTGTCGAGCAGGGCAGACAGTCTTCTTCGTTGAATTTCCAAAACCAGAAAATCGGCAGACCGTTTCCGACGTGGATATTCGGCGTGCTGGCAATCGCCGCCATCGGCTTCGGCGTTTATGTCTGGCAGGGAAAATCCCGTGAGGAAAATACCAAGCAGACGGCCACCAGCGAAGCCGATGTCGGCTTGGGCCAGGTTGCCGCGCCCAATGTCAATGCGGAAAACATTTCCGTACTGCCCATGCAAAACAGCGCATCGGCTGCCGCTTCCGGCGTTCAGACGGCCGAACCGGCAGATGCTGAGCTGGTGGTGAAAGTACGCTACCGCTCCATGCTGGTTATCAAGGACAAAACCGGCAAAGAGCTGGTCAACCGCGTTGTTCCTGCCAACAGCGAACACCGTTTTTCCGGTGCCGCACCGTATGACGTGTGGATCGGATATGCCAAAGGTGCTGCTGTTTCTTACGGTTCGCAAAACATTGCAGTGGCGGACCACATGATCGACAAAAAAACCGCTGCCTTCGCAGCGGGCAAATAAATCCATGAATACAGCCATTCCACGCCGACCGACCCATCAGGTGCAGATCGACCATATTTCCGTGGGCTCGGATTCCCCTGTCGTTGTCCAGTCGATGACCAACACCGACACTGCAGATGCCGAAGCAACGGCTTTGCAGGTAAAAGAGTTGAGCGAAGCAGGTTCTGAAATGGTGCGGATAACGGTCAACAATCCGGATTCCGCTGCCAAAGTGGCGGAAATCCGCAGCCGCTTGGACGATATGGGCTGCAATATCCCTCTAATCGGCGATTTCCATTTCAACGGCGAGCGCCTGCTCGCCGAATTTCCCGATTGCGCCAAAGCGCTCTCCAAATACCGCATCAACCCCGGCAATGTCGGCAAAGGCGCGAAAGGCGACGAAAAATTCGCCTTTATGATCCAAACCGCCGCCGAACACGGAAAAGCCGTGCGCATCGGTGTCAACTGGGGGTCGCTCGACCAAAGCTTGGCAAAGCGCATGATGGATGCCAACCTGGCTTCCGCCTCGCCGAAGTCTCCCGAAGCCGTGATGAAGGAGGCTTTAATCGTTTCCGCCTTGGAATCGGCGCAAAAAGCCGTCGATTTGGGTTTGCCGGAAAACAAAATCATCCTGTCCTGCAAAGTATCGTCGGTACAGGACTTGATACAGGTCTACCGCGATTTGGGCGGTCGCTGCCGTTATCCGCTGCATTTGGGGCTGACTGAAGCGGGCATGGGCAGCAAAGGTATCGTCGCCTCCACGGCCGCCCTGTCCGTATTGTTGCAGGAAGGCATAGGCGACACCATCCGCATTTCGCTTACGCCCGAGCCCGGTTCTTCGCGCACGCAGGAGGTGGTCGTAGCGCAGGAAATCCTGCAAACCATGGGGCTGCGCTCTTTCACACCTATGGTTACCGCCTGTCCCGGCTGCGGACGCACCACCAGCACCGTTTTTCAGGAGCTGGCGCGCGACATCCAGCAATATTTGCGCGAACAGATGATAGTGTGGCGTCTGCAATACCCCGGCGTGGAAAACCTCAACGTCGCAGTCATGGGCTGCGTTGTCAACGGCCCGGGCGAAAGCAAGCTGGCCGACATCGGCATCAGCCTTCCCGGTACGGGCGAAACGCCGATCGCCCCCGTCTATGTCGACGGCGAACGCAAGGTAACACTCAAAGGCGACAATATGGCTGCCGAATTTCTCGCCATCGTGCGCGACTATGTCGAAACGAATTACGGCGAACACGGCAAAAAGCGTGACCGCAGCCGGATTATCCCGATTCAGACGGCCTAAGCGTGTGCATCGGGTTAAAAAAGGGAAAACACGGTAAGTGCCCGCCGCATTCGGGCACATTTAAAAACACAGAAGAACATAAAAATGAGCCAAGACTTACGGGAATTACTCTTACGCCTTTATCTGCAAAACAATCCAAAAATCGCCCACCAGATATATATTTACAGCTATCTGGGCATTACCGACGCGGTGCACAACCCTTTCCAGTTGGTCGGCGCCGACCTGCCGCCGAACATGAAAAAAAGCCTGATTTTGCAGAATATCCCCGCAGGAGAAATGCTGCAGGCCTTTATCACGCCGATACAGAGCGGCGGCTTTGAAATCGAAAACACCGTGGTATACGGCAACAAGGCGGGCATGCTGGCCAATATCGGCCTCGACAAAGGCAAAATCGAGCGTTCGGAAAAATACCAGCAGTTCGTGCAGCTGGCCGACAGCATGCTGCGCCAGTTTGCCCCGCGGGTCTGACGGCCGTGCGAAAGTATCTTTCGGGCAGTCCGTTTCCCGTTTTCAGACGGCCTCTCCTATCGGCAGGCCGTCTGAAAACATAGAAACCGCATCCGCCCCTCCTCCTGTTGCCGTTCGAGCTACCCGTTCCGCCCGCTGCGCCGGGCACAAAAACATCCGACAGAAAGTGAAAGCATGGGACAGAAAATCCAAGCCGTAAAAGGCATGAACGACCTCTTGCCGGTCGGACAGAAAGACTTCCGGCTGACCTCGGCCTTCTGGCAGGCATTCGAAGACACCGTTTCCCGTTGGACGCGGCGCTTCGGTTACAGCCAAATCCGCACGCCCATCGTCGAGCAGACCGGCCTGTTTGTTCGCTCCATCGGCGAAGAAACCGACGTCGTCGGCAAAGAAATGTACACCTTCGCCGATTCCAACGACACCATCAGCCTCAGCCTGCGCCCCGAAGGAACGGCCTCCTGCCTGCGCGCCGTCGTCGAACACAACCTTCTGTACAACAGCCCGCAGAAACTCTGGTACATGGGGCCGATGTTCCGCCGCGAACGGCCGCAGAAAGGCCGCTACCGCCAGTTCCACCAAGTCGGCGTCGAAGCACTCGGCTACGACGGCCCAGACGTCGATGCCGAAATGATCGCCATGTGCGCCGACCTGTGGCGTGAGCTGGGCATTTCCGAGCACCTGACCTTGGAAATCAACAATTTGGGCAACAAAGAAGAGCGCGCCGCCCACCGCAGCGCCCTTGTCGCCTACCTGCAAAGCCATGAAGACAAGTTGGACGAAGACAGCCGCCGCCGTATGTACACCAACCCCCTGCGCGTGCTCGACAGCAAAAATCCCGATTTGCAGGAAATCTGCAACGCCGCCCCGCGCCTGCTCGATTATCTCGGCGAAGAATCGATGGCGCACTACACAGGCTTCAAAAACCTACTCGACGCGTTGGGCATCGCCTATGTCGAAAACCCCCGCCTCGTGCGCGGCCTCGACTACTACAACCTCACCGTCTTCGAGTGGACGACCGACAAACTCGGCGCACAGGCCACCGTCTGCGGCGGCGGCCGCTACAACGGCCTGATCGGCGAACTCGGCGGCAAAGACGCCCCCGCCATCGGCTTTGCCATGGGCATCGAGCGCCTGCTGCTGCTGGTAAACGAATACGGCCGTCTGAAAACCGAGTCCGCGCCCGATGTATACATGATGCAGCAGCCCGAAGGGCTGGCGGCGGCCATGCGCTATGCCGCGCAGCTGCGTGCTGCCGGAATTTCCGTATTGCAGCACTGCGGCGCGCAAAGCCTGAAAAACCAAATGAAAAAAGCCGACGCCAGCGGCGCGCGTTTTGCCGTTATCGTCGGTGAAAGCGAAGCGGCGCAGGGAGAGGCAACCCTCAAAGACATGCAGGGCGGCCGCGGCCAGCAGACCGTGCCCGCCGCCGCACTGGCCGAACAACTGAAACAATGGAAGAGCGAATAAATGGCTTCACATTTAGACGAACAGCAGGAACTCGAAAACTTCAAATATCTCTGGAATAAATGGGGGCGCTGGGTCTTCGCCGCGCTGGTGCTGGCCGCCGCCGCCTATTTCGGCTCGGTGATGTACGCCCACCACCGCCAGGAGAAAAACGGCGAAGCCGCCGCCGCGCTGGCTGCCCTTGTCGAAAAAGCGCAGGGCGGCAGCGACGAAAAAGCCGTCCGCGCCGAACTGCTTAATTTGCAGCAAAACCATCCCGACAGCATCGCCGCCGCCCAAGCCGCCATGATGGTCGCCGCCGACGATTTCGACAAAGGCCGTTATGCCGAAGCGGAAAAACAGCTCGGCTGGGTGCTGCAAAACCAGCAGGACGCCTTCGTCCGCGCGCTGGCCGTGCAGCGGCTCTCATCCGTACAGGCGCAGCAGAAAAAATACGACGCCGCCCTCGCTACTCTGAAAACGCCTGTTGATGCCGCCTTTGCCGGCGTGCTTCTGGAAACGCAGGGCGACGTGCTCTACGCACAGGGCAAAAGCAAAGAAGCCGCCGAAGCCTACCGCCTGGCCTTGGACAAAACCCCGAAAGACGCACCCGGCCGCGAAACCCTCGAGATGAAAGCTGGCGAATCCAAATAACATCAGGCCGTCTGAAACCGAAAAGGAATTTTCAGACGGCCTCAGCCGCTCAGGCCGTCTGAAAAAACGGGCGCATCGCCTTTTCAGACGGCCTCAACACGGAAACCGTAACATGAAACCAACCATCGCCCTCGTGGGCAGGCCGAACGTCGGCAAATCCACCCTCTTTAACCGCCTCACCCGCAGCAAAGACGCACTCGTGCACGATCTGCCCGGCCTCACCCGCGACCGCCACTACGGCCACGGCCGCCTCGGCAGCAAGCCCTATCTGGTTATCGACACCGGCGGCTTCGAGCCCGTCGTCGACAGCGGCATCCTGCACGAAATGGCCAAACAGACCTTGCAGGCCGTCGACGAAGCCGACGCCGTCGTCTTCCTCGTCGACGCCCGCACCGGCCTCACGCCGCAGGACAAAATCATCGCCGACCGCCTGCGCCAAAGCCCGCGCCCCGTCTATCTGGCGGTAAACAAAGGCGAGGGCGGGCGGCACGACGTGCTGGCGGCCGAATTTTACGAACTCGCCCTAGGCGAACCGCACGTCATTTCCGGCGCGCACGGCGACGGCGTCTACCACCTTATCGAAGACGTACTGGAAAACTTCCCCGATGCCGAAGCAGAAGAGCAGGCTGCCAGACACCCCGTTTTCGCCGTTATCGGCCGTCCCAACGTCGGCAAATCCACCCTCGTCAACGCCATCCTCGGCGAAGAGCGCGTGATTGCCTTCGACATGGCGGGCACGACGCGCGACAGCATCCACATCGACTTCGAGCGCGAAGGCAACCCCTTCACCATCATCGACACCGCAGGCGTGCGCCGCCGCGGCAAAGTGGACGAAGCGGTGGAAAAATTCTCCGTTATCAAAGCCATGCAGGCCGTAGAAGCCGCCAACGTCGCTGTTTTGGTACTCGACGCGCAGCAGGACATTGCCGACCAAGACGCCACCATCGCCGGCTTCGCCCTCGAAGCGGGCAGGGCGCTGGTCGTGGCCGTCAACAAATGGGACGGCATCAGCGAAGAGCGGCGCGAACAGGTCAAGCGCGACATCGCCCGCAAACTCTACTTCCTCGATTTCGCCCGCTTCCACTACATCTCCGCCCTGAAAGAAAAAGGCATAGACGGCCTGTTTGCCAGCATTCAGGCGGCCTACGACGCGGCGATGATCAAAATGCCGACGCCGAAAATCACCCGCGTGCTGCAAAGCGCCGTCGAGCGCCAAGCGCCCGCCCGCGCCGGACTCGTGCGCCCGAAAATGCGCTACGCCCACCAGGGCGGCATGAACCCGCCCGTTATCGTCATTCACGGCAACGCCCTACAACACATCTCCGATTCCTACACCCGCTATCTGACGCAGACCTTCCGCAAAGCCTTCAACCTGCAAGGCACGCCGCTGCGCATCCAGTACAATGTCAGCGAAAACCCCTACGAAGAAACCGCCGAGCAGACTAAATCCAAACCCCTGCGCCGCGTCACTTTGAGCAACCGCATCGCCAAACGCGAAAACCGCAAAGCCGAAAAAGAGCGCAACAGCGGCGGCAAAAAGAAAACCCGCCAAGTCAGCGTGAAAAAACGGCAGGGCAAATAAGGGTGGACACGGAAAGGCCGTCTGAACATTCCGCAACGGAGTGTTCAGACGGCCTTTCGGCATCAAAACGGTTTGCGCCGTTTCGACTGCGCCGAAGCCGCTTTTCAGACGGCCTTTTGGCGAAACGGATACAGGACGCCTTTGAATGTCGGACGGCTTTGGCGGCAAGCGCCGTGTTTGTCTGATTTTTAGGGAAGAGGCCGTTTGAAAACGTGGTTTTCAAATCTGAAAGGCCGTTTGAAACCGCCATTCCCGCCACACATCTGCTCCCTCTCCTGCGCTTTAAGTGCGGGGGAGGGCTGGGGTGGGGGCGGCAGTTCGCAGAACTGCATTTGCTGCCGCAACTGCTCCCGCAAAAATTTCCGCAGCTCTTTCAGACGGCCTTTCGTAAACCGGATGCGGGTGCATCTTTGGCCGTGTGCGTCTGCCCGTTTGGGATGAAAAGAGGCCGTCTGAAAACCCCCTTTTCGGGTTTTCAGACGGCCTCTCTGCATCAGGCAGTTTGCGCCGTTTAAACCTGCTTTCAGACGGCCTGTTTCACTTTTGCCAGCACCTCGGCGAAGGTTTGCACGGTGCGGTCGGGGTCGGCGAGTTTGTCGAGGCCGAAGAGGCCGAGGCGGAAGGTGCAAAAATCGGCGCGTTCGCTGCATTGCAGGGGTACGCCGGAGGCCGTCTGAACGCCGTGTCCGATAAAGGCTTTGCCGCTTTGGATGTCGGGGTTTTCGGTGTAGGACACCACCACGCCGGGCGCTTGGAAGCCTGCGGCGGCCACGCTGGGGAAGCCTTCGGCTTCGAGCAGGCGGCGCATTTTTTCACCCAGTTCGATCTGTTTGGCGCGTAGGGTATCGAAGCCAACGGCTTCGGCTTCCTTCATCGCTTCATGCAGTCGGAGCAGGCCGTCGGTGGGCATGGTGGCGTGGTAGGCGTGGCCGCCGTTTTCAAAGGCCTGCATGATGGTGAGCCATTTTTTCAAATCGAGGGCGAAGCTGTCGGATTCGTTTTGCTGCGCGCGCTCGTAGGCGGCTTGGCCGAGCATGACGAGTCCGGCGCAGGGACTGCCGCTCCAGCCTTTTTGCGGCGCGGAGATGAGGATGTCGATGCCGAGTTTTTCCATGTCGAGCCAGATGCAGCCGGAGGCGATGCAGTCGACGGCGAGCAGGCCGCCGACGGCGTGGACGGCTTGGGCAAGGCGGGCGATATAGGCTTCGGGCAGCATGATGCCGGAGGCGGTTTCGACGTGCGGGGCGAAGACGATGTCGGGACGGAAGGCGGCGATTTGGGCGCACACTTCATCTATCGGTGCGGGGGAGAAGGGGGCTTGGAAGGCGTCGTCCTGCCGCGCAGTGAGGACTTTTGTTTCGGCGGCGATGCCGCCCTGTTCGAGGATTTGCGTCCAGCGGTAGCTGAAAAAGCCGTTGCGCACAATCAGGCATTTTCTGCCGCGCGCAAACTGGCGGGCGACGGCTTCCATGCCTGCCGTGCCCGTGCCGGGGACAACGGCGGCATATGGCGCGTTGTAGACTTTTTTCAGGGTGGCGGAGATATGGCGCAGGGCGTTTTGGAACTTTTGCGACATATGGTTGAGCGAGCGGTCGGTGTAGACGACGGAATATTCGAGCAGGCCGTCGGCATCGATGTCGGGGCGGGGGAGGGGGATGTTTGCCATGTTTTTTCCTTTGTATGCTTGTTTGAATTTTGGCAGACGAGTGTCTGCGACGGGATAGTAGCACGGCGGCGCGGCGGGCAGAAAGGCCGTCTGAACAAGCCGCGCGTTTCTGTTCAATGCGGTTTGGAATGGGTAGAATGCCGCCGAACCCGTTTGTCCTAAAAACGGGTTCTTCTCCTTTAAGGAAAACACCATGAAAAAATTACTTGCCTTTGCCCTTGCAATCGGTCTGTCTGCTGCTGCTGTTGCCGGCAACCCCGGTTTTTACGTTCAGGGCGATGTCGGCTATGCCGGCGTCCATGCCAAAGACGAAGGCGGAAAATTCAAAGCCAAAGGCTTCAGCCCGCGCCTGTCCGCAGGCTACGACTTTGGCACCGCCCGCGTTGCCGTCGATTACACCCATTACAAAAACTATGAAGAAACATTTGCCGACCGCTGGGGCACAGACAGTTTCAAACTGAAAACCCGCAGCGTCGGCGTGTCGGGCATTTACGATTTCGACACCGGCACAGCGGTCAAACCCTATGTCGGCGCACGCATCGGCATCAACCGCGTTTCTTTGGAAGCCACCGAAACCGCTCCGGGATTCTATGAAAAAGAAACCTACAGCAAAACCAAAGTCGGATTGGGCGCGATGGTCGGCGCAAGCTACGATATCAGCGACAACGTCGCCTTGGATGCGGGATATCGCTACAACCACTGGGGCAAATACGAAGGCATTAAAATCCACAGCAACGAATTCCACGGCGGCGTGCGCGTGAAATTCTAAGCCGTGCTTTGCAGCCTGTTTTAAGAAAAGGCCGTCTGAATGTTCAGACGGCCTTTTGGTTTGTTCGGCATGGATAAGGTGGGATGGGAGAAGATCGTGGAGGACAAAGTTTGAGGCCGTCTGAAAGTCTGTTTTGTGCTTTCAGACGGCCTTTGGTTTTATTTGCCTTTCAAGGCATCGAGGCATTGTTTGTCGCGTTTGTTGAAGGCGTCGGCGCCGCCGAGGAGGTCGAGCTGCTGCTGCGGGGCGAGGCTGCTGAATGTTTTGAGCTGGTTGTGGTTGAGTTTGTCGAGCGGCTCCTGCCACATGCACAGGCAGTAGGCGGCGACGAGTTTGCCGTCTTGGTCGGCCAGCCCCATGCTTTGCAGGTCGGCCTGCCATTTGGGGGCGTAGGGGACGTTTTGGATGCAGGATTCGATGATGTTCTGCTTGGCCTGCGGTTTGGACATGGCGCATCTCGACAGCAGCGCGGTAGCCAGAAACAGGGAAATAATCACCCACGCCCAGATGCGGATGGTGCGGATTTTGCCTTTGGCTTTGCGCTTGGCTTCTGCGCGTGCTTCGGGGCTGTCGCCGGGTTCTGCGCCGCCGTTTTCAGACGGCCTGTTGTCCGTTTCAGTCATGCAGGCTCTCCATGCGGATCATGACGACTTTTTCGCCGACGGTGTCGAGCGCTTCGATGGCGGCGATGGCGGCTTTGATGTGTTTTTCGACGGTGCTGTGGGTGAGGATAACGATTTCGGCGGTGTGGCCGTCGAGCACGCCTTTTTGGATGAGTGCTTCGATGGAGACGTTTTGCGCGGCCAGCAGGTTGGCGATTTGGCCGAGCACGCCGGGTTTGTCTTCGGCTTGGACGCGCAGGTAGTAGCTGCTGGTGATTTCGTCCATCGGCAGCATGGTTTGCGCCTGTACCTGGGCGGGCTGGAAGGCGAGGTAGGGGACGCGGTGGCCGCTGTCGGCGGCGATGAGGCGGCTGATGTCGATGATGTCGGCGACAACGGCGCTGGCGGTGGGCAGCGCGCCCGCGCCCGCGCCGTAGAACAGGGTTTCGCCGACCATGTCGGCGTTGACGCGCACGGCGTTCATCACGCCGTTGACGTTGGCCAGTAGGCGGCTTTCGGGCAGCAGGGTGGGGTGGACGCGCAACTCGATGCCTTTTTCGCTGCGGCGGGTAATGCCCAAAAGTTTGATGCGGTAGCCGAGTTCTTCGGCGTATTTGATGTCGCGGCTGTCGAGTTTGGAAATGCCTTCGAGGTGGCAGGCGGCGAAGTTGACGGGCGTGCCGAAGGCGAGGGCGGACATGATGGTGATTTTGTGTCCGGCGTCGTGGCCTTCGATGTCGAAGGTGGGATCGGCTTCGGCATAGCCCAGCGCCTGAGCTTCTTTCAATACGTCGGCAAAGGCGCTGCCTTTCTCGCGCATTTCGCTGAGGATGAAGTTGCTGGTGCCGTTGATGATGCCGGCGATGCTGCGGATGCGGTTGGCGGCCAGCCCCTCGCGCAGGGCTTTGATGATGGGGATGCCGCCGGCGACTGCGGCTTCAAACTGCACCATGACGTTGTGTTTTTCCGCCAGCGCAAAGAGTTCGCTGCCGTGTTCGGCGAGGAGTTTTTTGTTGGCGGTGACGATGTGTTTGCCGTGGCGCACGGCTTCGAACACCAGCTCTTTGGCGGTGTCGGTGCCGCCGTAGAGTTCGGCGACGATGTCGACTTCGGGATGGCGCACGACTTCGAAGGGATCAGAAACGACAATGGTTTCGGGCGGGCAGACAGCGCGGGCTTTTTCCGCGTTGCGCGTGGACACCATAAACACTTCGACGGCGCGCCCCAGGCGGCGGCTGATTTCCGCCGCGTTGCCGCGCAGCACTTCGACTGTGCCGCTGCCCACTGTTCCCAAACCCAAAATGCCGATTCTGACCGGTTTCATCGCTGCTCCTGGTTAAGCGTTTGCCGAATGGTTAAACTGCCTGCGAAAAAGGCGCAATGCTACCCGAAAATCCTTTATACAGAAAGCGGAATATGCAGTTTCAAGAGCACAGTCAGACAGGCGGTTGGGAGGTGGAAACGGACGGGGAAGGCCGTCTGAAAATCAACGGCAGGGTATTCGAATCGGCCGTTTGTCTGGTAGGCGGAGCGTGCCGACCTGCGGCGGAGCGCACGCCGCAGGATTTGTCGCCCGCTTCTTTTGCGGCGCTGCTGGAAGAGGGCGACCGGCCGGAAGTGGTGATTGTCGGCACGGGGGCGAAGCAGCAGTTTCTCCATCCGCGCCTCAACGCCGCCTTGGCCGCGCACGGCATCGGCATCGAATATATGTCCACCGCAGCGGCCTGCCGCACGCTGATGATGCTGCAAAGCGAAGGACGCGAGGTATGGGCTTGGCTGTGGCCGTCTGAAAAGGCCGCCAATCCGCTTTCAGACGGCCTCTAACCGTGCCATAATCGCCCGCCATCCAGTCCAACCGTCCCCGCACAAGGCCATGATTACCGAATTCAGCCGCATCGGCATCGTCACCCGCCCGCAAACGCCGCAGATAGCCGACAGCCTGCACGAGCTGATCGGCTTTCTGCTGGCGGAAAAAATCGACGTCTTTATCGACTGTGAAAGCGTGGAAGAAGGCATCGTGCGCGAAAACGACCTGGCGCGCTGCCGCGTCAGCGACAAAGACAACATCGGCCGTGAATGCAGCCTGGTCATCGTGCTGGGCGGCGACGGCACCTTTCTTTCCGCCGCGCGCAAAGCCGCCCCCTTCCGCATCCCCCTCATCGGCGTCAACCAAGGCCATCTCGGCTTTCTCACCCAAGTGCCCGGCGAAAACATGATTAAAGAAATCGCCGGCATGCTCACCGGCAAATACCGCCACGAAGAACGCATCCTGCTCGAAGCCGACCTGATACGCGAAGGCGGCTGCGTCGGCAGCTCGCTGGCCCTGAACGACGTGGTGATTTCGCGCGGCGGCGCAGGACAAATGATTGAATTTGAAACATTTATCGACCGCGAGTTCGTCTACACCCAACGTTCGGACGGCCTTATCGTCTCCACCCCCACCGGCTCGACCGCCTACGCCCTGGCCGCGGGCGGGCCGATTTTGCAGGCCAGCCTGCGCGCCTTCACTCTCGTGCCCATCTGCCCGCAGTCGATGACCAACCGCCCGATTGCCGTGTCCGACACCTGCGAAATCGACATCCTCATCACCAAAGCGGGCGACGCGCGCGCCCATTTCGACGGCCAGTCCTACACCGACATCCAAAGCGGCGACATCCTGCGCATCCGCCGCTACCGCCACAGCCTGCGCGTCCTCCACCCCGCCGGCTACCACTACTACAAAACCCTGCGCCAGAAACTGCACTGGGGCGAACAGCTCGTGCCGATTTCGCAGCACGATTGAACGCGTACTTGAAATCGCCGTCGCCCTCCCCACCTTGCCACCCTGTCGCAATTGCGCGAAAATATCGGTGCACTCATATATTTAAAAGAAGGAAAAAAACCATGTCGGACGAATCCCCCATCATCTTTACCGAAAGCTGCTGCGTCAAAGTGGCCGATCTGATTGCTGAAGAAAATAACCCCGATCTGAAACTGCGCGTGTTTGTCAACGGCGGCGGCTGCTCCGGTTTCCAATACGGCTTCACTTTTGACGAAATCAAAAACGACGACGATTTCGAAATCGTCAAAAACGGCCTCACCTTCCTCGTCGACCCCATGAGCTACCAATACCTCGTCGGTGCGGAAATCGACTACACCGAAAGCCTGCACGGCTCGCAGTTCGTCATCCGCAACCCCAACGCCGAAACCACCTGCGGCTGCGGTTCGTCGTTTTCCGTCTGAGCCGCTGCGCCAAAGCAAGCCCGACACGGTTCGGGCTTTTCCTTTCCCGGCAGCTTCCAAGGCCGTTCCCGCCTGTGCGGGAATGACGTTTTTACAAACGGGAAAACGGAAAGCACGGCGGGGTTTCAGACGGCCTGCCGCCCGAAACCGCACATGCGGACGCCGTTCCGAAAATCACAAATTCACGCCTTTTACGGCGCAGAGCCGTCCGCGCAGAGCCGATGCGCTATAATCTGCCGCCATGACGCAGCCCCCGCAGGCGGTTTTTTATTCACAGCAGGAACACTCCATGAGCGACCACCAACGACTGTTTGACGTTTACATCTCCTATCCGCCCGGCATCGACCACGCCCAGGTGGACAACAGCATCCGTCAGCATCTGTCCGCCGAAGAAGCGGACGAAGTCATTCTTGCTCTGGAAGAAAACCCGCAGGCGCTGATTGCCGAGCGCTGCACCAACGAAGAGCGCCTCAACGCGCAAAACTATTTCGGCTACCTCGGCCTCGACGTCATTATCCGCGTGTCTCTCGAACTGATGCACGACGAAGACGACGGCGGCCAAAACCGCGCCAGCCCCGTGCCGCAGTGTCCCGTGTGCTTCACCATCTTCGAAGACCCGGAAACCGTCGAATGCCCCACCTGCCATCTGTATCTGAAAACCGCCACCGAAGATTTTATCTATCGCAAACGCATCGAATGGCAAGAGCGCCTGGCCTTCGAACACCGCAAGCAGCACGAGCTGGCCTACCGCATGTTGAAGGAAAAACAGGCGGAAGAGCGGCAGATACGCCGCCAGATACGCAGCGAGCTGGAAGCCGAGCTGTTGCAGGAGTTGGGCATACTCAACGGCTGGCAGTCGGCGCTGTACAACAAACGCGTGCTGGTCGGCACGGCAGTGGTGCTGGTGTTGGTGATCATCTTTGTGTCGGCGGGCTACCTGCTGACCAAATCGCTGCTTTCCTGAACGGCATCAAACGAAAAAACGAAACCCCGTGCGATACGGGGTTTTGTCTTGTCAGGCCGTCTGAATGCCGTTTTTAACTTCGTTGAAGTTTCGCTTTCAGACGGCCTGAGGGCTGTGCGGCCGCGCGGCAAAAGGATTTGAGGCCGTCTGAAACTGGGTTTTCAGACGGCCTGATCTTTGCAAAACGCCAACCCCGCCCGAACGGCCTTATTCCCGTCTGCGCGTGCATGGCGGCATTGTTTTTCAGACGGCCTTTCCCTACTCAAACGCAGGGCGCCGCAAACCCAAAGTTGCCAACTCCGCTTCCAGCCTTGCCCTGTCCCAGCCGTTGGAAACGGCCAGCGTCAGCAGGGCGGTGGCCGTTTCCAGATTGCAGCGGCCGCCCGATACCGCGCCCGAGCGCCGCAGCACCGCGCCCTGCGCGTACACCGCCGCCGCACGGCCGTGCGGCACCTGGCTGATGTTGAGCAGCAGGCCGCCGCGCTCCGTGTAGCCGCGCACGGCGTCGGCAAATTCCGCGTCGTCGGGTGCGTTGCCGTGGCCGTAGCTTTGCAGGATGGCGGCGCGGGCGGCGGTGCGGCGCAGGGTGTCGGCGGCCTGGCGCATGGCGAAACCGGGTATCAGCGTCAGGCAGGCGACTTCGGCCTGCGGGTCGATATTCAGGACTTCGAGGCCGTCTGAAAAAGCGTTTGCCGCGGCAGACGGGCTTTCAGACGGCCTGTTAAGCGTCAAGCGTCTGCGTTCTTCCGACCATGTGCCCAACACGCCGAAATGCGGGTTGGCGAAACCGTCGTCGCTTTCCGTGCTGCATTTGTTGCTGCCGATGGCGGGGAAGAGTTTGCCGTTGAAGGCGATGCACACCTGCGGCAGGCCGGTTTTGAGCGCGGCGGCGGCAGTGGCGAGGTTGCGCGGTGCGTCGCTACCTGCCGCGCCGAACGGCCGCTGCGCGCCGGTGAGGACGACGGGTTTGTCCAAGCCGCGCAGGGCGAGGGCAAGCAGCGCGGCGGTGTAGGCCAGCGTGTCCGTGCCGTGCAGCAGCAAAACGCCGTCGTAACGCGGGATGTTTTCCGCCAGTAGGGCGAGCCAGTCGCGCCAGTTTTGCAGGGACACGGCCGACGAATCGATCAGCGGCTCGCAGATGCGGCAGTCGAAGGAGAGGCCGTCTGAAAACGAGGGAAGGGCGTCGGCAAGCAGCGCGGCGTCGGGGCGCAGGCCGTCGGCGCCCGGGGTCATGCCGATCGTGCCGCCGGTGTAGAGGACGAAAATGCGTTTTTTCATAGAATAGGTCGTCTGAAAAAAAGCGGATTATAAACACAAGACCGTCTGAACGGCTTTCGGGCGTTCAGACGGCCTGATTGTCGGCACGGCAGCGTTTTCAGACGGCCTCGGAAGGCGCAGGCCGTCTGAACGCGCTACAATCGCGGCCATGAACACGCCCGCCGCCCTGCCGCCGATCGACGGCATCCGCCCCAGTTATCTGCATCTGCCTTGCGATCGCAGCCTGGCCGACGCACCGCTTGTCGATTACCTCTGCCGCCGTTTCCCTTATGTGCCGCGCGAAACCTGGCTGTCGCGGCTCGGGCAGGGCGGCATTTTCGATGAAAACGGCCGCCCGCTGCCGCCCGACGCGCCCTTTGTCCCCGGCGCCACGCTCTATTACTACCGCGAAGCCATCGCCGAAGACGAGCCGCTTATTCCCTTTCGCGAAGAAATCCTGCACGTCGACGAGCATCTGATTGTCGTCGACAAGCCGCACTTCCTGCCCGTCGTGCCCGGCGGCCGCTTCCTGCGCGAAACCCTGCTCGCCCGCCTGCGCCTGCGTCCCGAATTGCACAACGGCAAGCCCGAAAATATCACGCCGCTGCACCGCCTCGACAAGGACACGGCGGGCATCGTCCTCTTCTGCCGCCGCCCCGAAAGCCGCCGCGCCTACCAAACCCTGTTTCAGGAACGCCGCGTCGGCAAAACCTATGAAGCTCTCGCCGCCGCCCGTTCCGACCTGCATTTTCCGCTGCATCTGCACTCGCGTATCGAACGCGGCGACGCCTTCTTCCTGATGCGCGAAACCGCAGGCGCAGCCAACGCCCACACCGTTATCGAAGCCGCCGAAGCGGTTTCAGACGGCCTCTGCCGCTACCGCCTCAGCCCCGTCAGCGGCAAAAAACACCAGCTTCGCGTGCACATGGCAAGCCTCGGCATCCCGATTCTGAACGACCCGCTCTATCCCAAGCCGCTGCCCGCTGACAGCACCGACTACGCCAAGCCGCTGAAACTCCTCGCCCGCGCCATTGAGTTTGCCGACCCGTTCAGCGGACAGGTGCGGCACTTTGAAAGCAGGCGGACATTATAGAAATGGCTGCCGCGCGGCTTGTCTGTTTGCTGCTTGCCAAAAAGCCGCCCCGTTGGCCGGAGCGGCTTTTGTGTGTTCGCTTGGTGGAAACTGCGCTTTCAGACGGCCAAACAAAACCGCCCCAAGAAAGGGCGGTTTGCGTGTCGGCGGTTTAGCGCTGTGCCGATTGCGTTGCTTTGGGCTGCAACAGATTGTCGGCGGTGAAAACGGAAGTGTCGGTATAGTGTTTGACAAAATACATGCCGCCGAAAACGGCTGCCGCGATCAAAAGGGTGCTGAATTTCATGGTGCGTCCTCCTTGTTATGGTATCCGGCCGCTCGGCCGCTGTGGGAAGCGCGGATAATAGCGGGCGGCTTCGCCTTTACGAAACTTGAAAGACAGGTGGAGACCTTTGCAAAATTTCTTTTCCTCCAACAGCCGAAACCCAAACACAGGTTTTCGGCTGTTTCCGCCCCCAATACCTCCTGATTTTACCCAAATACCCCCTTAATCCTCCCCGGACGCCCGATAATCAGGCATCCGGGCCGCCTTTTAGGCAGCAGCGGGCACACTTAGCCTGAGACCTTTGCAAAATTCCCCAAAATCCCCTAAATTCCCACCAAGACATTT
>CAMURX010000004.1 GCA_947097615.1 uncultured Neisseria sp.
CTCTGCTCTAACCGACTGAGCTAATTCGCCGTGAAGTGAAGCCGCGATTATACGGCTTTTTTTTGCCTGGGCAACCGGTTTTTCTGAGCTTTTTCTTTTCCGATTGATTTTAATCGTTAAAAAAACCGCCTCACAGTTTGTGGCAGATGTCGCCGCGGGTAAAGCCCTGCCAGTCGACGCCGATATTGCGGCCGAAGGCGATAACTTTGAACAGCTCGCCCATTTCGTGCGGCATCAGGAGTTTTTGCAGGGCGGAGACCGTCTGAACGTAGGCGGGGGAGTCGGGCGGCAGGTTTTGCCCTTCGAGCAGTTCGGTGATGCCGAGGTTGAGCAGAAAATCGGCCTGTGTGGCGTAGCCGATCAAGTCCAATCCGCCGTCGGTGCCTGCTTGGGCGGTGTCGGTGAAATTGACGTGGGCGGTGAGGTCGGTGAGGCCGACGCGGAAAAACGGGTCATGCACGGTGTGGTGGCGGTAGTGGCCGATCAGCGTGCCTTCGTTGCGCTGCGGATGGTAATACTGGGCGGCATCGAAACCATAGTCGATGAAGATGATGCCGCCGCGCGTGAGGCGTTCGGCCAGCGTGCGTACGAAAGCGTATTGCGCCGGATGCAGCTCGCTGGTGTAAGGCTCGGCATCGGGGAAATATTGTGCGGCGGCTTCCAGCAGGGCAGGGCGCTTCAGCGGCGATGCGGTGCGGACAAACTGCCCGTTTTCCAAGCCGACGCTGATTTGCCAAAAGCAGCCGTGTTCGCGGCGCACGAGTTCGACAGGCATGGCATCGAGTACTTCGTTGCCGATGGCAATGCCGTCGAGGCTTTCGGGCAGGGCATTGAGATGCACGACTTTGGCGGCGATTTCGGGCGGAACGTGTTTGGCAATGAAGTGGCACTGCCGCTCGGCCAGTTCGGGCGAGAGTTCGATGATGTAATAGTGTTTGAGGCCGTCTGAAAGGCTGTTGAGCAGCGTGGCGGCCAGATCGCCCGTGCCTGCGCCGAATTCGTAAACGTTACCGGCGGTTTGCGGCAGCAGTTCGCCGATTTGGCGGGCAAGGGTTTGGCCAAATAGGGGGGTGAGGGCGGGGGCGGTAACGAAGTCGCCCGCCGCGCCGATTTTGTGCGCGCCGCCCGTGTAATAGCCGTATTGCGGGGCGTAGAGGGCGAGTTCCATAAAGCGGGAAAAGGGGATGAGGCCGTCTGAAAGGGCGATTTCTTCTCGGATGGTTTGTTTGAGGCGTTCGGAAGATTCGAGGGCTTCTGCGGAGGGTTCGGGAAGGTTTGCGGCGGTCATGGTTAACTTGTGTAAAAATGAAATGGCAATCGCGATGATTGACGGTGTAAAAGTGCGGGGCGTTACTGTTTCGGCGGTGTGCGGCGAAATGTTAAGTGCGTGTATTTTATACGGGAAGGCGGTGCGGGTGGTATGGCGCGGTTTTGCGCCCTTGTGAGGAGGCTGGTTCGGGCTGCCTTTAAGTGTCTGTTCCTTATTTTGTTTTCCCGGGTTTCCGTTTGACCGTATGCCGTGTTTTTATTTATAGTACGGCCCGAGTGGGGGAAAGTGGTGCAAAGTGTGTCAATTTTCCCTGATTGAAGAATTTTTCGGGCGCGTTTTATGTTTGGCGGCATTCACGATTTAAATATCGACAGCAAAGGACGCTTGGCGGTTCCCGCCAAGTTCCGTGATTTGCTGCTGCGCAAATACACGCCCGCATTGGTTGCCACGCTGGAAAACCGCGAGCGGCTGCTGCTTTATCCCGAAAGCGTTTGGGAGCAGGAAGCGCAGCGGCTGATGTCGGTAAACGTGGCGGGCAACGCCAAACTTTCTGCGTGGCGCGATTTACTGCTCAACAATGCCGAAGTGATGGAAATGGACGCGGCGGGACGGATTCTGCTGCCTGCCAACCTGCGCCGCAAGGTGCAGCTTGATAAAGAAGTGGCGCTGACAGGTAGGGTCAACCGTTTGGAGCTGTGGGATAGGGAAACCTTCCATGCCAAAGACGATGCCGCGCTCGACATCGATCCCGAAGAGCTGGATTTCGAGCTGGGTCAGATAGGATTCCAGCTGTGAGCGGCGAAACGTTTTTCCATGTCACCGTTTTGCTGAACGAAGCGGTGGATGCGCTGAGCGTGGTTTCAGACGGCATCTATGTCGACGGCACGTTCGGACGCGGCGGTCATTCCCGCCTGATTTTGTCCAAGCTCGGCGAAAACGGCCGTTTGGTGGTGTTTGACAAAGATCCGCAGGCGGTTGCCGTGGCGCAGGAGTTGGCGCGTCAGGACAGCCGGGTCAGCGTGGTACACGACGGTTTTTCCTCTTTTCAGACGGCCTTGGATGCGCTGGGTATTGAAAAAATAGACGGCGCGCTGTTTGATTTGGGCATTTCGTCGCCGCAGATAGACGACGGTTCGCGCGGCTTCAGTTTCCGCTTCGATGCGCCGCTGGATATGCGGATGGATACCACGCGCGGCATGTCGGCGGCGCAGTGGCTGGCAGTTGCCGACGAAAACGAAATTTGCGAGGTAATCAGGAATTATGGTGAAGAGCGGTTTGCCCGTCCGATTGCGCGCGCCATTGTCGCGCAGCGCGGCGAAAACCCCGTCGATACAACCGGCAAGCTGGCGCGTATCGCGGCGCAAAACGTCCGTACTCGCGAGCGCGGCCAAGATCCGGCGACACGGACGTTTCAGGCCGTTCGGATTTTCATCAACCGTGAGCTTGAAGAAATAGAAGCGGTATTGCCGCAGGCGGCAGGTCGTCTGAAAGAAGGCGGGCGGCTGGCGGTAATTGCCTTCCACTCCTTGGAAGACCGCATCGTCAAACAGTTTTTCAAACGGTATTCCGCCCATGAGCCGCTGCCCAAATGGGCGATGGTGCGCGATGCGGATCTGCCGCAGCCGCCGCTGAAAACAGTCGGCAAACCCGTGAAAGCATCGGAAGGCGAAGTGGCGGCCAATCCGCGTGCCCGTTCGGCGGTACTGAGGGTGGCGGAGCGTACCGAAGGCGTGTTCGGCGGCCGTGAGGCCGTCTGAAAACCAACAGAGTTTGCGGAAGCAAAAACGGATGAACTATATCAATATCGCATTGCTGGTGCTGGCACTCGGATCGGGCTTCGCCGTCGTCTCCCAGCAAAACCGCGCCCGCCAGCAGCATATCGAGCTGGCGGAGGCGGAAAAGCAGCAGCAGGAGCTGGAAAAGGATTTCGCCCGCCTGCAACTCAAACAGGCGGAATTGTCGAACCACCAACTGGTCAAACGGGCGGCAGCCAAAGCCAGACTTGCACCGCCGCAGGCCGCGGACACCCGCGTGGTGGAAACGGAATAACAACAAAAACCGGCCCGTGCCGGACACGCAGAGAAAATTCCCACAAGAAAGCAGTAGCAGTATGTTGATTAAGAACGAATACAAGCCGAAGATGCTGCCCGGGCAGGAAAAGGGCAAAAAGCCGGTTACCAGCAACGGGCGGATTTATTTCATGCTCGGCGCGCTGGGCGCCGGTTTTCTTGCGCTGATCGGACGCGGCCTGTATCTGCAGACTTCGCATCACGAATTCCTCACAGAAGAGGGCAACAAGCGCTTTGTGCGCACCGTGAAGCTGCCTGCCGCGCGCGGCCTGATCACCGACCGCAATGGCGCGCGCCTGGCGTTGAGCGCGCCCGCCGAATCCCTGTATGCCATCCCTTCCGAAGCCAATCTCACGGCCGAAGAAATCGACACCCTTTCCGAGCTGATTGACGTGCCTGCCGACATCATCAGCGAGCGTCTCGACAGAAAAAGCACCGTTTCCTATATCGCCCGCCGTCTGAAACCCGATACCGTCGAAGCCGTGAAGGCGCTCGGCATCGACGGCCTGAAATTCCGCGACGACAAAGAAAAAGACGGTACGCCCTCGGGCACGCAGTCGCTCTATGTGCGCCCGGGCGAACTGGCCGTGCTGCCCGACGATGCCAAGCTGCAAGAGCTGGCCGACGTGCTCAATCCCGCCATCCAGTCCAAGCTCGACAAAAAAAGCGTCGAAGTGCTCAAAGCCGACATGGGCAAAAAAATCGATTTCGTGTTTCTCAAACGCCAGTTGAAACCCGAAACCGCCCAACGCGTCGCCGCCTTGAAAATCAAGGGTCTGGCTTTCCATCAAGAGCCGCAGCGGCACTATCCGGGCGGCAGCCTGTTCGCACAAATCATCGGCTTCACCAATATCGACGGCAAAGGCCAGGAAGGCTTGGAATTGTCGCGCGAGAAAGAACTGCACGGCCGCGACGGCCGCAAAGTCGTGTTGCGCGACAACAAAGGCCACATCGTCGACAGCATGGAAGACGGCGGCAGCCAAGCGCCGCACGACGGCCGCGACATCGTTTTATCGGTCGACCAGCGCATCCAAACCCTGGCTTATGAAGAGTTGAGCAAAGCCGTGGCATACCACCAGGCCAAAGCGGGCAGCGCCGTCGTGCTCGATGCCCGCACGGGCGAAATCCTCGCCATGGTCAACGGCCCGTCCTACGATCCGAATGAGCCGGGCGAAGCCGACAGCGACCAGCGCCGCAACAGAGCCGTTACCGATATGTACGAATTCGGCTCGGTGCTCAAACCCTTCCCCATCGCCAAAGCGCTGGACGACGGCAAAATCAACCCGCGCTCCCAGTTCAACACCCAGCCGTACAGCGTCGGCGGACATCCCGTGCGCGACACGCACCTGTATCCCTCGCTCGACGTGCGCGGCATCATGCAGAAATCGTCCAACGTCGGTACCAGCAAAATCTCGCTGATGTACGACGCCGAAGACATGTACAACTACTACCGCAGCCTCGGTTTCAAAACCAAGCCGAATATCGGCTTCCCCGGCGAAGCCGCGGGGCAGCTGCGCAACTGGAAAAACTGGGGCAAATTCGACCAGGCTACCATGTCCTTCGGCTACGGAATGCAGATGAGCCTGCTGCAACTGGCGCGCGCCTACACCGTGCTCACCGCCGACGGCCGCCTGATGCCGCTTTCGATTGAAAAACTCGACGGCGCGCCCGAGGGCGAGCGCATTCTCAAACCAGACACCGCCAAAGCCATGCGCAAAATCATGGTCGCCGTTACCGAAAAAGGCGGCACGGGCACGGCGGGCGCGGTCGAAGGCTTCGACGTCGGAGCGAAAACCGGCACGGCACAGAAAGTCGTCGGCCGCACCTATGCCCGCGACAAACACATCGGCACGTTTATCGGCTTCGCCCCGGCCGACAAACCCCGCGTTATCGTTGCCGTCACCATCGACGAGCCGCGCGCCAACGGTTACTACGGCGGCATCGTTGCCGGCCCTGTGTTCAAAGGCATTATGGCGGGCAGCCTCAACATCCTCGGCGTCACGCCCACCAAGCCCGTGAAAGCCGCCGTGCCCGCTGCCGGATAAGGAAACCAGCCATCATGTTCAGCGATTCGAACCCACCGGTGGAAACCGGCTTTCCGCCTCTGCTGTGTGAAAACGCAGCAGGGCGTTTGTTGCATTCGGACAGCCGCCAAATCAAGCGCGGCGATATTTTCGTCGCCTGCCAGGGTGAATATTCAGACGGCCGCAGCTACATTCCCGCCGCGATTGCCAATGGCGCGGCCTTTGTGTTTTGGGACGACGACGGCGCGTTCCAATGGAATCCCGCATGGAACGTACCCAACCAAGGCATCAAAGATTTGAAACACCGCGCCGGCATCCTCGCCGCGCAAGTGTACGGCAACCTTTCAGACGGCCTCAAAGTCTGGGGCGTAACCGGTACCAACGGCAAAACCTCGATTACCCAATGGCTTGCCCAAGCGGCCGATTTGCTTGGCGACAAAACCGCCGTTATCGGTACGGTGGGCAACGGCTTTTGGGGCGCGCTCGAAGACACCACCCACACCACGCCCGCGCCGGTAGAAGTGCAAACCCTGCTTTACTGCTTCCGCCAACAGGGCGCTACCGCCGCCGCGATGGAAGTGTCCAGCCACGGCCTCGACCAAGCCCGCGTCAACGGCGTGCCGTTCCAAACGGCCGTGTTTACCAACCTCACGCGCGACCATCTCGACTACCACGGCACAATGGAAGCCTACGGCGCAATCAAATCGCGCCTGTTTTACTGGCGCGGCCTGAAACACGCCGTGATTAATTCAGACGACCCCTACGGTGCAGAGTTGATAGGCCGTCTGAAAGCCGACCGCCCCGATTTGGCCGTGTACGGCTACGGCTTTGGCGATGCGGCCGACATCCGCATCACAGCATTTGCCGCCGCTTCAGACGGCATGGAAGTTTCCCTCGACACGCCGTGGGGCAAAGGCAGCGTCAAAACGCGGCTCTTGGGCAGGTTTAACGCGCAAAACCTCGCCGCCTGCGTGGGCGTACTCTGCGCCGCAGGCCATCCGCTCGACAAAGTGCTGGCCGCGCTCGCGCAAATCCGTCCCGCCACCGGCCGCATGGACTGCATCATCGAAAGCGGCAAACCATTGGTTGTTGTCGATTACGCCCACACGCCCGACGCGCTCGAAAAAGCCCTTGCCACCCTGCAGGAAATCAAACCGCAGGGCGCGGCCTTGTGGTGCGTGTTCGGCTGCGGCGGCAACCGCGACCGCGGCAAACGGCCGCTGATGGGCGCGGCGGCGGTAAAAGGCGCGGACAAAGTCGTCGTCACCAGCGACAACCCGCGCATGGAAAACCCCGACGACATCATCGCTGACATCCTACCCGCCGTATCCGCACCCGAGCGCGTCGAAACCGACCGCCGCGCCGCCATCGAATTTGCCGTGCAACACGCCGCAAGTGCCGACATCATCCTGATTGCCGGCAAAGGCCACGAAACCTACCAAGATGTACAGGGCGTGAAGCATCATTTTTCCGACTTTGAAATTGCCCAAGCGGCGCTGGGCAAACGGCAGTAAAAGCAAAAAGGCCGTCTGAAAACTGCAAAACCCTTTTCAGACGGCCTTTCTTATGGCGGAGGCCGTCTGAAAACAGGAGTCAGCAATGAACATGAAAAAACTGGTCAAACTCAGCAATATCATCGGCATCGTATCGGTGCTGCTGCTGGTGTACTGGGTGTTCGCCTTCATACTGGCGCAGGTGTTCGGCCTGAGGGTATTCCGCGAACACATCAGCGAAATGTTCGCCATGAGCGTGCTGGGCATCATCGCCCTGATGGCGGGTGCGCTGATGCTCAACATCATGCTGAACCTGACCCGCATCGCCGAGCGTAATCAGGAAACGGCGGCGGGCGGCAAAAAAACGGCGTGGCTGCTGCTGGCGCTGTTTCCCCTGCTGGCCGCACTGCTGTTTGGCGGCAACTACCTTTCCGAACAGCGCAAGCAGCAGATTCTGCTGCAATCGGCCGAGCGCATCGTACAAAGCGGCGACACGGCCGCGCTGGCCGACTACCGTTTCGACCTGCCCTACATCCTGCAAACGGCCGACACGCTCAAACTGATGGAAAAGGAAAACACCGCCTTCCGCAGCGTTTCCCTGATCGCCCCCGACACCATCGGCGGCAAACCTGTTTACTTGGCCTTTTACGACGAGGCCGACAGCTACCGCAACCTGACCGGCGTGCAGCCCGCCGCCGACGGTTTCTTCGCCAAAGAGCAGGATCGTGTGAAAACCGTGCGCAAAATCGACCATATTTACGCCGCCGATTTGGCCGAGCGCGAATATCTGCAACAGGTTTTTGCCGGGCAGGGCGGCGTCCGCTTTCAGGCCGACGGCGGCAACTACACCCTGTACTACCCCTACCGCAAAAACGGCAAAACCGTCGTCCTTGTTTTTTCCGATTACCAGCAGTACGGCAAATTCGGCAGCTAAGGCCGTCTGAAACCGACAATCCACCCAAAATCCAAGCAAACCATGAAACCACTAGACCTAAACTTCATCTGCCAAGCCCTCAATCTGCCGCTGCCGTCGGAAAACCGCGCCGTGTCGCGCATTGTTACCGACAGCCGCGACATCCGTGAGGGCGATGTGTTTTTCGCGCTCGAGGGCGGGCGTTTCGACGGCCATGACTTTGCCGAAGACGTATCGGCCGCAGGCGCGGCGGCGGTGGTGGTGTCGCGCGGAGATTGCGCCGGTTTGCGCGGTGCGCTGCTTGTGGGCGACACGCTGGCAGCCTTGCAGACACTCGCGCACGCGTGGCGCAAAAACGTGAATCCGTTTGTGTTCGGCATCACCGGCTCGGGCGGCAAGACGACCGTGAAAGAAATGCTGGCCGCCGTGTTGCGCCGCCGCTTCGGCGATGCGGCCGTGCTGGCGACGGCGGGTAATTTCAACAATCATATCGGCCTGCCGCTCACGCTGTTGAAATTAAACGAAAACCACCGCTATGCCGTAATTGAAATGGGCATGAACCATTTCGGCGAGCTGGCGGTGCTGACGCAAATCGCCCAGCCCGATGCCGCGCTGGTCAACAACGCGCTACGCGCCCATGTCGGCTGCGGCTTCGACGGTACGGCCGACATCGCCCGCGCCAAAAGCGAGATTTATCAGGGTTTGGGCGCGGACGGTTTGGCCTTGATTCCCTGCGAAGATGCCAACGCAGAGATTTTTCAGACGGCCTCTGCCGCGCACAAACAGCAGACTTTCGGCGTGGACGGCGGCAGCGTGCACGCGCAAAATATCGTGCTGCATCCGCTTTCGTGCGAATTTGATTTGGTATGCGGCAGCGAAACCGCCGCCGTGTCGCTGCCCGTACCCGGCCGCCACAATGTCCACAACGCCGTTGCCGCCGCCGCGCTGGCGCTGGCCGCCGGTTTGACCCTGAACGAGGTTTCAGACGGCCTTAAAGAGTTCAGCAACATTAAAGGTCGTCTGAAAGTCAAACGCGGCATCAAAGGCGCGACGCTGATTGACGATACCTACAACGCCAACCCCGACAGCATGAAAGCCGCCATCGACGTACTGGCCGCGCTGCCCGCGCCGCGCGTGTTTGTGATGGGCGACATGGGCGAGTTGGGCGAAGACGAAGCCGCCGCGATGCACGCCGAAGTCGGCGCATACGCCCGCGACAAGGGAATTGAAGCGGCGTATTTTGTCGGCGACGAAAGCGTGGAAGCGGCGGAAACTTTCGGCGCGGCAGGCTTGTGGTTTGCCGCCAAAGATCCGCTGATTCAGGTGCTGGAATACAACCTGCCCGAGGGCGCGAGCGTTTTAGTGAAGGGTTCGCGCTTTATGGAAATGGAAGAAGTCGTTGGGGCGCTGGAAGAGAAAGAGGCCGTCTGAAAGCTGCTGCGGCTCAATACGGCTTAATGGAAACAACGATGAAAAGACCCGTGCTTTTGCAGTTTATCGTCTGCGTGGTGGCCGCCACGGCCGTGCTGTGGCCGCTGAACACCGCGATTTATCTGTGGCACGAGCGCACGGAGCTGGACGGCAAAACGATAGAAGGCACCATCGGCACGGGCTGGTTTGCCGTTTCCGTGGCCGAGCCGCTGCTGTTTTCGCTGGCGATGGGCGCAGTGGCCTACGGCCTGTGGCGCGGGCGCAGTTGGGCGCGGCGCATCGGGCTGTTGGGCGGGCTGGCCTTTATCGCCGAAAACACCCTGCGCCACTGGCTTTATCCGTGGCAGCCGTGGATGTCGTGGCTGGATGTGGCGGCCTTCACTTCGGTGATGGTGTGCCTGTATTTCCTGATGCCCGAAGATTATTTCAAATAGGCCGTCTGAAAAAGAAAGGACAACGATGGACAAAGCCAAAACGGGCAGAATCCTGCTGCTGACCGCCGCCCTGCTGGGCATGTTTTACGCCGGTATGCGCGCGCAGGCGTTTCTGTACGAAGACCTCTGCCGCGATATCGGCGGCAGCGTGCGGCCGGGCAATCCGCCGCTGTGCGTGACGGCATCGTTTGCGCCGTGAACAAGCCGCGTCAGGCCGTCTGAAACACCCCAAAAACCACATACCAAAACCACACGACCCAAGCAATAAACAAAAGGAAGCCCCATGTTTGTCTGGCTCTCGCATTTCAGCGGCTGGTTCAGCGCGCTGAATGTTTTCCAATACACCACCTTCCGCGCCGTGATGGCCGCGCTCACCGCGCTGGTTTTCTCGCTGCTTCTGGGCCCCTGGACGATACGCAAACTTGCCGAACTCAAAGTCGGCCAGGCCGTGCGTACCGACGGGCCGCAAACCCATCTGATTAAAAACGGCACGCCCACCATGGGCGGCTCGCTGATTCTTACCGCCATCACCGTGTCCGTGCTGCTGTGGGGTAGATGGGAAAACCCCTATGTCTGGATACTGCTGGGCGTATTGCTCGCCACAGGCGCGCTGGGCTTTTACGACGACTGGCGCAAAGTCGTCTACAAAGACCCGAACGGCGTGTCGGCCAAATTCAAAATGGTCTGGCAGTCGGCCGTCGCCCTCGCGGCGGGCATCACGCTGTTTTATGTCGTGAAGCTGCCCGCCTCGGGCGAGCTGCTTATTCCGTTTTTCAAACAGTTTGCCTATCCGCTGGGCGGGCTGGGCTTCGTTATCCTCACCTATCTCGTGATCGTCGGCACGTCCAACGCCGTGAACCTGACCGACGGCCTCGACGGCCTCGCCGCCTTCCCCGTCGTGCTCGTGGCGGGCGGCCTCGCCGTTTTCGCCTATGTTTCCGGCCATTACGATTTCGCCCACTATCTGCAACTGCCCTTTGTCAAAGGCGCGGGCGAAGTGGCCGTGTTCTGCGCGGCCATGTGCGGCGCCTGCCTCGGCTTTTTGTGGTTCAACGCCTATCCCGCGCAGGTGTTTATGGGCGACGTGGGCGCGCTGGCGCTCGGCGCGGCGCTGGGTACGGTGGCGGTTATCGTGCGCCAGGAAATCGTCCTCTTCATCATGGGCGGCCTGTTCGTCGTCGAAGCCGTGTCCGTGATGTTGCAGGTCGGCTGGTACAAACGCACCAAAAAACGCATCTTCCTGATGGCGCCCATCCACCACCACTACGAACAAAAAGGCTGGAAAGAAACCCAAGTCGTCGTCCGCTTCTGGATCATCACCATCGTCTTGGTGCTTGTCGGCCTGAGCACGCTGAAAATCCGCTGATTTGTCTTTTCAGACGGCCTCAGAGGCCGTCTGAAACCTCCAAAGGCCGTCTGAAACACCATGCAGCTTACCGAAACCCTCGCCCTGGCCGACCTCACCGCCGTGATTTCCGTCGGCATCGCCGCCATCGTCGCCTACACCGGCTACCAAAACACCCGCCACTCCTCGCGGCAGACCTTCGACAACTTCACCCTGCGCTTTATCGAAACCGAAAACGCCGACCCGCACCTCTACGCCGCCCGCCGCTGGCTCGATGCGGCCGCCGCCGCGCCCTCACCGCCGACTACCGGCGGCTGGAAAACTACATCCAAGCGCGCCGCCGCTACGACCCAAGCTATGCACAGGCATTAAGCACACTGGCCGCACAATGGGCGGCGCAAGCCTAGGGGCTGTTGACATTCAGCTTGCGAGACGGTTTTTTGAGTAAAAAATGCCCGAATGCAAGGAAAAAAGCGCAGCAAGGTTGGACACCTTGCGAGCATTTTTGACGCGGCAGGCGGGTATTTTTTGCCAAAAACACCGCCGCAAGGCTGATTGTCAACAGACCCTAATCGTTCAGACGGCCTTTAACGTTTGACTGATGCCGTCTGAAACCCCTGAAAGAGATTGCAAAATGAACTGGAAAAACCAAAAAATCCTCGTCGCCGGCATGGGCGGCAGCGGCCTTTCTATGTTGGCGTATCTGCACGCACAGGGCGCAAGCGTGGCGGCTTACGATGAAAAACTTACCGCCGAACGCGTCTCCGAACTGCAAACCCGTTTCGCAGGCATTGAGTGCTACGGAGGCCGTCTGAAAGACGCGCTGGCGCATGGTTTCGACATCCTTGCCCTCAGCCCCGGCATCAGCGAGCGGCAGGACGACATCGCCGCGTTCAAGCAAAACGGCGGGCGCGTGTTGGGCGACGTGGAAATCCTCGCACACATTCTCAACGCGCGCGGCGACAAGGTTATCGCCATCACGGGCAGCAACGGTAAAACTACGGTAACGAGTCTGGTCGGCCATTTGTGCCGACAAAGCGGGCTGGATACCGTCATCGCGGGCAATATCGGCACGCCCGTTTTGGAGGCCGAAATGCAGCGCGGCAGCAAAAAGGCCGACGTGTGGGTGCTCGAATTATCCAGCTTCCAGCTCGAAAACACCGAAAGCCTGCGCCCTGCCGCCGCCACCGTGCTCAATATTTCCGAAGACCATCTCGACCGCTACGACGACCTGCTCGACTACGCACACACCAAAGACAAAATCTTTCGCGGCGAAGGTGTGCAGGTGCTCAACGCCGACGACGCGCTCTGCCGCGCCATGAAACGCGCCGGCCGCGATGTGAAATGGTTTTCGCTGGAAAACCAAGCCGATTATTGGTTTGACCGCGATACAGGCCGTCTGAAAGCGGCTTCAGACGGCCTCATCGACATTGCCGACATTCCTTTGCAGGGTTTGCACAACGCCGCCAACGTAATGGCCGCGCTGGCCTTGTGCGAAGCCGTCGGCATCCCGCGCGACACGCTGCTGCCGCACGTCAAAACCTTTAAAGGGCTGGCGCACCGCGTGGAAAAAATCGGCGAGAAAAACGGCATCACGTTTATCGACGACTCCAAAGGCACGAACGTCGGCGCAACCGCCGCCGCGGTTAACGGTTTGCAAAACCCGCTGTTTGTGATACTCGGCGGCTTGGGCAAAGGGCAGGACTTTACGCCGCTTGCCGACGTGTTGCGCGGCAAGGCCAAAGCCGTATTGCTCATCGGCCGCGACGCGCCGCAAATCCGCCGCGATTTGGCAGGTGCGGAGGTGGAACTGATCGACTGCGCCACGCTGCAAGAGGCGGTTCAGACGGCCTATGCCCGGGCGCAAAGCGGCGATATTGTGCTGCTCAGCCCCGCCTGCGCCAGCATGGATATGTTTAAAAACTACGCCCACCGCGCCGAAGTGTTTATCGAAGCGTTTCAGGGCTTGTAAGAAGCCGTTCGGCGTCTCTGCGCGGGGCGGCTGCGTCGGAGGCCGGACGCACCATAACAGGCCGTCTGAAAACATAGTTTCGCCTTTTCAGACGGCCTGTTTGCGGTACGAGGCCGTCTGAAATCTGCAAAACGGAGAAACGCATATGACCTTTACCGTATTCTGCCTGTTCGGCGCGGCCTGCGGCCTCTTGTCCGCATGGTTGTGTCTGCCGCTGCGGCTGCATTGGTTTTTATGGTGGACGGCGACATCAAGCCTGTTCTTCCCCTTTTTGCTTTATTCCGCGCAAACGGCGCATATCGGCGCACACGAAACCCTCATATGGATGCCGCTGGCCGTTATCCCTGCCGCCGTGTGCGGTTTGGCCGCCGCTGTGCTTCTGCGCCTGCTTCTGTGGCGGAAAAACGGAAAACCCTGACCCTTTCAGACGGCCTTTAATACTGCCGAAAGGCCGTCTGAAAGAAAAATTTAGAAGTAGAAGTATCGGAAACATGATTAACGAATCCAAACTGCTCGACCGCAAAATCCTGAAAAACGGCGACAAATTCGACCAGTCGCTGCTGTGGATGCTGGTGCTCCTGGTCTCCTTCGGCCTGCTGATGGTCTATTCCGCCTCCATCGCCTGGGCGGGCTACGACGGCGACCAGTGGCAGGTGGTGCGCAAACAGGCCGTGTTTGTCGGCGGCGGCACCTTTGCCGCGCTTTTGGCCTGCACCGTGAAAATGTCGTTCTGGCGCCGCTATTCGCTGCACCTGCTGCTGGCCAATACGCTGGTTCTGTTGCTGATTTTATTCGTCGGCCGCAACATCAACGGCGCCAAGCGCTGGATCAGCCTCAGTTTTTTCAGCTACCAGCCGAGCGAAACCTACAAGCTGGTGCTGATTTTCTATCTGGCCGCCTTTTTCAACCGCCGTGCCGAAGTGCTCAAAGAACTCAAAAGCCTGATTTTCCCCGCCGTCGTTATCGGCGGCGGCCTCGGCCTGATTCTGCTCGAACCCGATTTGGGCGCGACGGTGGTGGCCGCGCTGATTGCGCTGGGCATGCTGTTTCTCGCCGATTTGCCGAAAAAATGGTTTTTCACCGCCGTGTCCTTCGGCTTTTTGGGGCTGGTGATGGCGATTCTGCTCGCCCCCTACCGCATGGAGCGCGTCACCTCCTTCCTCGACCCCTTCCGCGACCCGCTGGGCAAGGGCTACCAGCTCACCCATTCGCTGATTGCCAACGCACGCGGCCAGTGGTTCGGCACGGGGCCGGGGGCGAGTTTGGACAAACGCTTCTTCCTCACCGAGTCGGAGGCGCACACCGACTTCATCTTCGCCGTTATCAGCGAAGAATGGGGCTTCTTCGGCATGTGCCTTTTGGTGTTCTGCTACGGCTGGCTGGTGTGGCGGGCGTTTTCCATCGGCAAACAGGCGCGCGATCTCGGGCTGTTTTTCAGCTCCTTCGTCTCCTACGGCATCGCCCTGTGGATAGGCGTGCAGAGCTTTTTCCACATCGGCGTCAACATCGGTCTGCTGCCGACCAAGGGGTTGACCCTGCCGCTGGTGTCCTACGGCGGCTCGGCGGTGGTCGTCATGCTGGTGAGCATGGGTCTGCTGCTGCGCGCGGATTACGAAAACCGCCTGAAAATGCGCGGTTACAAAGTGGAAGGATAAAACATGGGTGCGAAAACATTTCTCCTGATGGCCGGCGGCACCGGCGGCCACATTTTCCCCGCGCTGGCCGTGGCGCAGTCGTTACGGGAGCGCGGCCACCAAGTCGTCTGGCTCGGCAGCCGCGACTCGATGGAAGAGCGGCTCGTGCCGCAGCACGGCATCCCACTGGAAACGCTGGCGATTAAAGGCGTGCGCGGCAACGGCCTCAAACGCAAGCTGCTGCTGCCTTTTACCCTGCTGCAAACCGTGCGCGCCGCCCGCGCCGTGATTAAAAAACACAATATCGCCTGCGTGATCGGCTTCGGCGGCTTCGTTACCTTTCCCGGCGGCGTGGCGGCCAAACTCTGCGGCGTGCCCGTCGTCATCCACGAACAGAACGCCGTGGCGGGTCTGTCGAACCGCCTGCTGGCGAAAACGGCCGACCGCGTGCTCTATGCCTTCCCCGGCGCATTCGACGCGCCCGGCGGCCTCGTCGGCAACCCCGTGCGCGCCGACATCGCCGCCCTGCCTGCGCCCGAAGCGCGCTTTGCGGGCAGGGAAGGCCGTCTGAAAATCCTCGTTGTCGGCGGCAGCCTCGGCGCACAGGTGTTGAACGAAATCGTACCCGCCGCCCTTGCCGCCCTGCCGCCCGAACAGCGCCCTCAGGTGCGCCACCAGTCGGGACGCGGCAAATTGCAGGCGCTTCAGACGGCCTATCGCAACGCGGGCGTCGAAGCCGAATGCAGCGAGTTTATCGACGACATGGTGTCCGCCTACCGCGATGCCGACCTCGTTATCTGCCGCGCGGGCGCGCTCACCATCGCCGAACTCACCGCCGCAGGCGTCGGCGCGCTGCTCGTGCCCTATCCCTTTGCCGTGGACGACCACCAAACCGCCAACGCCCGCTTTATGGTGCAGGCCGACGCGGCGCTACTGCTGCCGCAACCCGAACTCACCGCCGCCAAACTCGCCGACATCCTCGGCGGCCTCACGTGCGAACAATGCCTGCATCGGGCACAAAACGCCCGCCGCCTCGCTACGCCCGACAGCGCGGACAAAGTGGCCGAAGCGGCCGTGGCGGCGGCAGGCGGTTGAGGTTTTCAGACAGCCTGACAAACCTTCGCGCGGGCGGGGCGTCGAGGCCGTCTGAAACGGCGGGCAAACCTGTTTTTACTTCGCCGCGCATGGCGCGGGTGCGGCAAAAACCTTACAATCCGCCCCTTTTTTGCGAGGCGGTCGGATGGTTTCCCAAGCACGTGGAGGCCGTCTGAAAAACATCAGGAACACCATCATGAACATGAAAGACAGAGTCAGACACATCCATTTCGTCGGCATCGGCGGCTCGGGCATGTGCGGCATCGCCGAAGTGCTGCACAACCAGGGCTACACCGTCTCCGGCTCCGACCAGGCGCAAAGCGCCGTGACCCGCCACCTGTCCGATTTGGGTGTGCGCGTCTATCCCGGCCATACCGCCGAACACATCGCGGGCGCCGATGTCGTCGTCGCCTCCACCGCCGTCAAAAAAGACAATCCCGAAGTGGCCGCCGCAAACGCGCAGCAGATTCCCGTCATCCCCCGCGCCCTGATGCTGGCCGAAATGATGCGTTTCAAAGACGGCATCGCCATCGCCGGCACGCACGGCAAAACCACCACCACCAGCCTCACCGCCTCCGTGCTCGCCGCCGCCGGCCTCGATCCCACCTTTGTTATCGGCGGCAAACTCACCGCCGCAGGCACCAACGCGCGGCTGGGCAAAGGCAGCTACATCGTCGCCGAAGCCGACGAATCCGACGCCTCCTTCCTCTATCTCACGCCGCTGATGTCCGTCGTCACCAATATCGACGAAGACCATATGGACACCTACGGCCACAGCGTCGACAAACTGCACCAGGCCTTTATCGACTTCATACACCGCATGCCTTTCTACGGCAAAGCCTTTCTGTGCACCGACAGCGCCCACGTCCGCGCCATCCTGCCCAAAGTGAGTAAACCCTACGCCACCTACGGCTTCGACGATACCGCCGACATTTATGCCGACAATGTGCAAAGCGTCGGCGCACAGATGAAATTCACCGTCCATGTGCGCATGAAAGGCCACGAGCGGCAGGATTTCGACGTCACCCTCAACCTGCCCGGCCGCCACAACGTCCTCAACGCGCTGGCCGCCGTCGGCATCGCGCTGGAATGCGGCGTCGGCATCGAAGCCGTGCAGCAGGGGCTGGCCGGTTTCGGCGGCGTCGGCCGCCGCTTCCAAAGCTACGGCGATATTCCCTTGAAAGCGGGCGGCAGCGCCCTCCTTATCGACGACTACGGCCACCACCCCACCGAAATGGCCGCCACCATTGCCGCCGCGCGCGGCGCGTATCCCGGCCGCCGCCTCGTCCTCGCCTTCCAGCCGCACCGCTACACCCGCACGCGCGATTTGTTCGACGATTTCAGCAAAGTGCTCAACACCGTCGACGCGCTGGTGCTCACCGACGTCTACGCCGCAGGAGAAGACCCGCTGCCCGAAGACAGCCGCGCGCTGGCGCGCAACGTCCGTGCCTACGGCAAAGTCGAGCCGCTCTACTGCGCCGACGTGAACGAATTGCCCGCCATGCTCTTGGATACCGTGCTGCGCGACGGCGACGTTTTGCTCAACATGGGCGCGGGCAGCATCAACAAAGTGCCCGCCGCATTGGCAGAGCGGGCGAAAGAGGCCATCTGAAAACGGCGGTTCAACGAAGTTAACAACGGGTTTTCCCGTTTTCAGACGGCCTATCCGCCGCCGAAGCGGCAGTCTGGCAGAAGGCCGTCTGAAAAGCGAACCAACCATTCCGGCAATGCCGCCCGTATCGGAGCGGCTGCCGACAGACAACAAACGAAAGACAGAAATATGCAGAATTTCGGCAAAGTGGCCGTACTGATGGGCGGCTTTTCCAGCGAACGCGAAATCTCGCTCGACAGCGGCCGCGCGGTTTTGGCCGCCCTGCGCGCAAAAGGCGTGGACGCCCATGCGTTCGACCCGAAAGAAACACCGCTGGGCGAATTGAAAACGCAGGGCTTCGACTGCGCGTTTAATATCCTGCATGGCATATTCGGCGAAGATGGCACAGTGCAGGGCGCGCTCGAAACCCTCGGCATCCGCTACACCGGCTGCGGCGTCCTCGCCTCCGCCGTCGCGATGGACAAATACCGCTGCAAGCTCCTGTGGAAAGGCCTCGGCCTGCCCGTGCCCGATTACGAAGTGCTGCGCGACGACAGCGATTTCGCCGCCGTGGAAGCCAAACTCGGCCTGCCGCTGTTTGTCAAACCCGCCAACGAAGGCAGCAGCGTCGGTGTGGTGAAAGTGAAAGAAGCAGGCCGTCTGAAAGACGTGTATCGCGACCTGAAACAGTACAAAGGCGAAATCATCGCCGAAAAATTTATCGGCGGCGGCGAATACACCTGCGGCATCATCGGCGGTCGTGCGCTGCCTGCCGTGCGCATCATCCCCGCCACCGAGTTTTACGATTTGGAAGCGAAATACGAACGCGACGACACGGTTTACCTCTGCCCCTCCGATTTGTCGCCGGAAGACGAACAACTCATGCGCGAACTGACCGTGCGCGCGTTCGAGGCCGTCGGCGGACGCGGCTGGGGCAGAATCGACTTTCTCAAAGACGAAAGCGGCCGCCTGTATCTGCTGGAAGCCAACACCCTGCCGGGTATGACTTCGCACAGCCTCGTGCCCAAAGCGGCGGCGCAGGCGGGCATGGATTTCCCGCAGCTGTGCATCGAGATTTTGAAAACCGCCTATGTGGAATAACGCGCATGCCATGCGCCGCGTCAGCGGCTGGCTTTATTTTGCCGTTTTTGTCATGCTGATCGGTGCGGCGGCCGTATGGCTCTACCGTTCGCCGTATTTTCCAATTAAAAAAGTCAATATCGACGGCAGTTTGCAGTATGCCGACGGCGCAGAGTTGCAGCAGATTGCGCGGCGCTACATACGCGGCAATATTTTCCGCGCCGACTTGAACGGCGCGCAGGCCGCGTTTTCTCGTATGCCGTGGATAGCGTCCGCCGAAGTGCGCCGCCGCCTGCCCGATACAGTGGACATCCGCCTGACCGAGCGTGTGCCCGTTGCCCACTGGGACGAAAACCGCCTGGTCGACAGCGAAGGCGAAGTGTTCCGCGCGGCCGTGGACGAGGACACGGATCTGCCGCGTTTTCGGGGGCAGGCCGGAGCGGGCAAAACCATGGTCGAACATCTGGCTATGTTCCGCCGCGATCTGGCGGGGCAGAAACTCGGCATTGCCGTGTTGTCCTATACGCCGCGCTCGGCGTGGGAAATCGAACTGGACAACGGCGTAACCGTCCGCCTCGGCCGCGAGCAGGAGCGCGAACGGCTGCGACGCTTCGCCAAGGCATGGCCTGAGCTGCTGGCGGCGCAGGCAGACAGATTGGATTATGTGGACATGCGTTACAAAGACGGTTTTGCCGTCAGACTGAAAAAAGCGGAACACAGCGAAGACGCTGCCGAAAGGCCGTCTGAAAACGATTGAGCGGACAAGATTCGGATAAGATTAAAAACAGGACTGGAATTTACATATGGCAAAAGACAAACACTATATCAGCGCCCTTGATATCGGCACTTCCAAGGTTATCGCCCTGATCGGCGAAGTGCAGGAGGACAACGAAATCCATATCGTCGGCATCGGTCAGGCGCCTTCGCGCGGCCTCAAGGCGGGCATGGTCACCAATATCGACGCGACCGCCCAGGCGATTAAACAGGCTGTCGGCGAGGCCGAACTGATGGCCGACTGCAAAGTCGGCAGCGTTACCACAGGCATCGCGGGCAACCATATCCGCAGCCTCAATTCGCAGGGCGTGGTGAAAATCAAAGACGGTGAGGTGACGCAGGCCGACATCGACCGCGCCATCGAAACCGCCAAGGCGGTAAACATCCCGCCCGACCACAGCATCCTGCATACCGTGGTTCAGGAATACATCATCGACAACCAGCCCGGCGTGCGCGACCCCATCGGCATGAGCGGCGTACGCCTTGATACCCGCGTCCACATCATCACCGGCGCGGTCACTGCGCTGCAAAACATCCAAAAATGCATTACCCGCTGCGGCCTGGAAATGGAACAAATCATGCTCCAGCCGCTGGCCAGTGGTCAGGCCGTCTTAACCGAAGACGAAAAAGATTTGGGCGTGTGCGTTATCGACATTGGCGGCGGCACCACCGACATTGCCGTTTACACCAACGGTGCCATCCGCCATACCGCCGTGATACCCGTAGCGGGCGATTTGATTACCAGCGATTTGGCGCAGGCGCTGCGCACGCCCTATGCCGCCGCCGAATACATCAAAATCCACCACGGCGTGGCGCATCCCGACTTGGAAGACGAAGATTTGGACGAAATGGTGGAAGTGCCCAGCGTTGGCGACCGGCAGCCGCGCCAAATCGCACGGCGCGGCCTCGCCACCGTTATCGGTCCGCGCGTCGAGGAGATTTTGGAACTGACCCTGCACGAACTGCACCGCAGCGGTTTTTATGAAGACATGCTCACTTCCGGCGTGGTGCTGACCGGCGGAGCGTCCATGTTGAACGGCATCGTCGATCTGGCCGAAGATATTTTCGGTCTGCCTGCTCGTGTCGGCGTGCCGCCCGAAATGCCGGGCGTATCGGAGCGTATCCGCAACCCGCGCAACGCCACCGTTATCGGTCTGCTCTATGCCGCGCGCGGCGATGTGGAAGCCGGAGGCGAAAGCAGCCCGGTGTCTTACCGCGAAGAGGAAGGCGAAGGGCTGTTGGCCAAGATTAAAGAATGGTTGCGCAACAATTTTTAATCCGCTGATACCCGTTTGCCGCCGATAAGGCGGCAGGCCGCGCCTGCGGCAGGTTTTTTGCTAAGATTATGCGGCTTCTTATATAATCCGCAGTATTTGTTCAGAGTATGCCGTCCCAAACAGGGCGCAAAGGAGTAGTTTTAATGGATTTGGTTTACGATGTAGTGGATTCCGCCGCAAGCCCTGCGGTTATCAAGGTAATCGGTATCGGCGGGGGCGGCTGCAACGCCATTAACAACATGATTAAAAACACCATTCAAGGTGTCGAATTTATCAGCGCCAATACCGATGCGCAGGCTTTGAGCAAAAACAATGCGCCCAAACGTATCCAGTTGGGTACCAATCTCACCAAAGGCCTCGGTGCGGGAGCTAATCCCGAAGTCGGCCGCGAAGCTGCTTTGGAAGAGCGTGAAGCCATTACCGAGGCCGTGCGCGGCGCCAATATGTTGTTTATTACAACCGGTATGGGCGGCGGTACGGGTACCGGCGCAGCACCGGTGGTGGCGGAAATTGCCAAGGAAATGGGCATTCTGACCGTTGCCGTGGTAACCCGTCCTTTCGAGCATGAAGGCAAGCGCATCCATATCGCCCAGCAGGGTTTGGAACATCTGAAAAGTCAGGTGGATTCGCTGATTGTCATTCCGAATGACAAGCTGATGACCGCGTTGGGCGAAGACGTTACCGTGCGCGAGGCATTTCAGGCGGCCGATAACGTACTTCATGCGGCAGTAGCGGGGATTTCGGAGGTTGTGACCCGTCCCGGGTTTATCAATTTGGACTTTGCCGACGTGAAAAACGTGATGGGCATTACCGGTATGGCGATGATGGGTTCGGGGGCTTCGCAGGGTGTCGATCGTGCCCGCCTGGCGACCGAGGAGGCGATTTCCAGCCCGCTGCTCGATAATGTCAGCTTGGACGGCGCGCGCGGCGTGCTGGTCAATATCACTACCGCGCCGGGTTGTCTGAAAATGTCGGAATACCGCGAAATCATGCGCGTAATCGACGATTACGCACACCCTGATTCGGAACGCAAATACGGCACGGCTGAAGACGAAAACATGCCGGAAGACGCCATCCGCGTCACCATCATCGCCACAGGTTTGAAGGAAAATAACCACTACTCTGCTCCCCAGGCTCCTGCGGCTCAATACGGTCGGACGCCGTCTGCGCGCCGCCAGCATGCGGTGCGTGAAGATTTCGACGGCTTGTCAGGCGATTCTGCGGATGCGGATTTCTCCAATATTGCAGGGGTGGTTACTTCTGGGCGCGAAGTCCGCAATATGAACCTGACCGGTCCCGATTTGTCCGATCAGCGCGTATTGGACGATTTGGAGATTCCTGCGGTTATCCGCCGCGGCAGAATGGCTGACAAATCTTAAAAATTAATTTGCAGTCTGCTTGTTGTGATGAGGCCGTCTGAAAAAAGATTTCGTTTTTCAGGCGGCCTTTTTGTGTGGAAAATCCGCATCTGTTCAGATGTTTGATGTATCCGGCTGTCAAAGCCTTTCTTGACCGTATGTTTGCCTTGCCGCTATAATTCCGCTCTTGTCGGCATGGTGTCGGCAAATATTTTCATTTCAACAGGACAAAGAAAGTATGCCTACTATTAACCAATTGGTACGCAAAGGCCGTAAAAAGCCCGTGTACGTAAACAAAGTGCCTGCACTGGAAGCGTGCCCGCAAAAACGCGGCGTCTGCACCCGTGTGTACACTACTACTCCGAAAAAACCGAACTCCGCTTTGCGTAAAGTCTGCAAAGTGCGCCTGACCAACGGTTTTGAGGTGATTTCCTATATCGGCGGTGAAGGCCACAACCTGCAAGAGCACAGCGTTGTTCTGATTCGCGGCGGTCGTGTAAAAGACTTGCCGGGTGTCCGTTACCATACCGTCCGCGGTTCTTTGGATACTGCCGGTGTGAAAGACCGCAAACAAGCCCGTTCTAAATACGGTGCGAAGCGTCCTAAGTAAGGATATTAAAAGGCACGTCGGCCGCCTGAATTGAAACGGCCGAGTAAGTGGATGTCCCGATGGGCATTCATGGGGCAAGTCCCCGACTGAATAGTTAAAGGAATTGAAATGCCAAGACGTAGAGAAGTCCCCAAGCGCGACGTATTGCCCGATCCTAAGTTCGGCAGCGTTGAGTTGACCAAATTCATGAACGTACTGATGATTGACGGCAAAAAAGCCGTTGCCGAGCGCATCGTATACGGCGCGCTTGAGCAAATCGCTAAAAAAGTACAAGGCAAAGAGGCCATTGAAGTTTTCAATGAGGCTATTGCCAATGCCAAGCCTGTCGTGGAAGTAAAAAGCCGCCGTGTCGGTGGTGCGAACTACCAAGTCCCTGTTGAAGTCAGACCTTCACGCAGATTGGCTTTGGCAATGCGCTGGGTGCGCGATGCCGCACGCAAACGCGGTGAAAAATCAATGGATCTGCGCCTGGCGGGCGAATTGATCGATGCCGCCGAAGGCCGCGGCGGCGCAATGAAAAAGCGCGAAGAAGTACACCGTATGGCCGAAGCCAACAAAGCCTTCTCCCATTTCCGTTTCTAATTTTGAAAGGCTGAAAAAATGGCTCGTAAAACTCCGATTAACCTGTATCGCAACATCGGTATTTCTGCGCATATTGATGCAGGTAAAACCACTACTACCGAACGCATTCTGTTTTATACAGGCCTGACCCACAAATTGGGCGAGGTGCACGATGGTGCGGCCACCACCGACTATATGGAACAAGAACAGGAGCGCGGTATCACAATCACATCTGCTGCCGTTACTTCCTACTGGTCTGGTATGGCCAAGCAGTTCCCCGAGCACCGTTTCAATATCATCGACACTCCGGGACACGTAGACTTTACTGTCGAAGTGGAACGGTCTATGCGTGTTTTGGACGGTGCGGTTATGGTTTACTGCGCTGTGGGTGGTGTTCAGCCCCAGTCTGAAACCGTATGGCGTCAGGCCAACAAATATAAAGTTCCGCGTTTGGCCTTTGTAAACAAAATGGACCGCCAAGGTGCTAATTTCTTCCGCGTTGTCGAGCAGATGAAAACCCGTCTACGCGCCAACCCCGTGCCGATCGTGATTCCCGTGGGTGCCGAGGACAGTTTCGAAGGTGTTGTCGATCTGTTGAAAATGAAAGCCATTATTTGGAACGAGGCTGACAAGGGCGTGACTTTCGAATACGGCGATATTCCTGCCGATTTGGTCGATACGGCCGAAGAGTGGCGTCAAAACATGATTGAAGCCGCAGCAGAAGCCAGTGAAGAACTGATGGACAAATACTTGGGCGGAGAAGAACTGACCGAAGAAGAGATCGTTGGTGCTTTGCGCCAGCGCACCTTGGCAGGTGAAATCCAACCGATGTTGTGCGGTTCTGCCTTTAAGAACAAGGGTGTTCAGCGCATGTTGGATGCCGTTGTTGAGTTGCTGCCCGCACCTACCGACATTCCGCCGGTACAGGGTGTCAACCCCAACAGCGAAGAGCCCGATAACCGTCAGGCTGCCGACGAGGCTCCTTTCTCTGCTTTGGCGTTCAAAATGTTGAACGACAAGTATGTCGGACAACTGACCTTCATCCGTGTTTACTCTGGCGTCGTCAAATCCGGTGACAACGTGTTGAACTCTGTAAAAGGCACGCGCGAGCGTATCGGCCGTTTGGTGCAGATGACTGCAGCAGACCGTACGGAAATCGAAGAAGTCCGTGCGGGTGATATTGCTGCTGCCATCGGTCTGAAAGATGTGACTACAGGCGAAACCCTGTGCGCCGAAAACGCTCCCATTATCTTGGAACGCATGGAATTCCCTGAGCCAGTTATCCACATTGCCGTCGAGCCGAAAACCAAAGCCGACCAAGAGAAAATGGGTATTGCCCTGAACCGCTTGGCTAAGGAAGACCCGTCTTTCCGTGTGCGTACGGACGAAGAATCCGGACAGACCATTATTTCTGGTATGGGTGAGCTGCACTTGGAGATCATTGTAGACCGTATGAAGCGCGAATTTGGTGTTGAAGCCAATATCGGTGCGCCTCAGGTGGCCTACCGCGAAACCATCCGCAAAGAAGTCGAATCCGAAGCCAAACACGTCAAACAGTCTGGCGGTAAAGGCCAGTACGGTCACGTTGTCATCAAAATGGAACCGCTGGAACCGGGTGGCGCAGGTTACGAATTCATCGACGAAATCAAAGGCGGCGTGATTCCGCGCGAATTCATTCCGTCTGTAGATAAAGGTATCCGTGACACCCTGTCTAACGGTATCGTTGCCGGTTATCCCGTTGTCGACGTCCGCGTCCGCCTGACTTTCGGTTCGTACCATGATGTGGACTCTTCGCAGATTGCATTCGAATTGGCAGCTTCCATGGCCTTTAAAGAAGGTATGAAAAAAGCCAACCCCGTTCTCCTCGAGCCGATTATGGCAGTGGAAGTGGAAACTCCCGAAGAGTACATGGGCGACGTAATGGGCGATCTGAACCGTCGTCGTGGCATTGTATTGGGTATGGACGACGACGGTATCGGCGGCAAAAAAGTCCGTGCCGAAGTGCCTTTGGCGGAGATGTTCGGTTACTCAACCGATTTGCGTTCCGCCACCCAAGGCCGCGCCACTTACTCCATGGAGTTTAAAAAATACGCGGAAGCGCCTGCCCATGTGGCCGCAGCCGTAACCGAAGCCCGCAAAGGCTGATTCGGTATCCGTCAGGCCGTCTGAATACTCTGAAATCCTTTTCAGACGGCCTTTGTTCTTTGTGATCTTTATTTGTAAAGGAATTAGCTCATGGCTAAGGAAAAATTCGAACGCAGCAAACCGCACGTAAACGTTGGCACCATCGGTCACGTCGACCACGGTAAAACCACCCTGACCGCCGCACTGACCACCATTTTGGCCAAAAAATTCGGTGGCGCAGCCAAAGCCTACGACCAGATTGACAACGCCCCGGAAGAAAAAGCCCGCGGTATCACCATCAATACCTCCCACGTAGAATACGAAACCGAAGGCCGCCACTACGCCCACGTAGACTGCCCGGGTCACGCCGACTACGTGAAAAACATGATTACCGGTGCTGCCCAGATGGACGGCGCGATTCTGGTATGTTCTGCAGCTGACGGTCCTATGCCGCAAACTCGCGAACACATCCTGCTTGCCCGCCAGGTAGGCGTGCCCTACATCATCGTCTTCATGAACAAATGCGACATGGTAGACGACGAAGAGCTGCTGGAACTGGTCGAAATGGAAATCCGCGACCTACTCAGCAGCTACGAGTTCCCGGGTGACGATGTGCCTATCATCAAAGGTTCCGCACTCAAAGCACTGGAAGGCGACACCTCCGACATCGGCGAAACCGCCATCTTCGCATTGGCCGACGCACTGGACAGCTATATTCCGACTCCCGAGCGTGCCGTAGACAAACCCTTCCTGCTGCCGATTGAAGACGTATTCTCCATCTCCGGCCGCGGTACCGTGGTAACCGGCCGCGTAGAGCGCGGTATCATCCACGTCGGTGACGAAATCGAAATCGTCGGCCTGAAAGAGACCCAAAAAACCACCTGTACCGGCGTCGAAATGTTCCGCAAACTGCTCGACGAAGGCCAGGCAGGCGACAACGTCGGCGTACTGCTGCGCGGTACCAAACGCGAAGAAGTGGAGCGCGGCCAGGTATTGGCCAAACCCGGTACCATCACCCCGCACACCAAATTCAAAGCCGAAGTATACGTACTGAGCAAAGAAGAGGGCGGCCGTCACACCCCGTTCTTCGCCAACTACCGTCCCCAGTTCTACTTCCGTACTACCGACGTAACCGGTGCGGTGACTCTGGAAGAAGGCGTGGAAATGGTAATGCCGGGTGAAAACGTGGCCATCACCGTTGAACTGATTGCCCCGATCGCCATGGAAGAAGGTTTGCGCTTCGCCATCCGCGAAGGCGGCCGTACCGTCGGTGCGGGTGTTGTGTCTACCGTAATCGC
>CAMURX010000005.1 GCA_947097615.1 uncultured Neisseria sp.
TAGTGATTTCCTGCCGCGCCGCAGCCTGCTCTACCGCCAAGACGCCTGGCGCACCAAGCTTATCGCTGCCAATGTCGACAGAATGTTTGTCGTCACCGCCGCCGTGCCCACGCCGAACGAAACCCTGCTGCAACGCGCCCTGCTGGCGGCGGAGGCGGGTGGCATCGAAGCCCTGGTCGTCCTCAACAAAAGCGACTTGCCCGAAAGCGCGGCGTGGCGGGACAAACTCGCTTTTTATGCCGCCCTCAGCTATCCCGTCGTCGAAGTCAGCGCGCTGGCAAACGCCGCCACCCTGCGGCCCTTGATGGCGGGGCGCACCAACATTTTTCTCGGCCAGTCGGGCATGGGCAAATCCACCCTCACCAACGCCCTGCTCGGCAGCGACGCCGCCCGCACCGGCGACATCTCCGCCGCCCTCGACTCCGGCCGCCACACCACCACCCACGCACAAATGTACGACCTCGGCGGCGACACCTTCCTCATCGACTCGCCCGGCTTGCAGGAATTCGGCCTGCACCACCTCGCCGCCGCCGACCTGCTGCGCTATTTCCCCGACCTGCGCCACCTCGTCGGCCAATGCCGCTTCCACAACTGCACCCACCGCCAAGAACCCGGCTGCGCCGTCAAACAGGCAGCCGACAGCAGCGCGGTTTCGCCCGATCGCGTCGCTTTTTTGCAGCGCGTTACCGACGAACTGAGCGTGCCGCGCCGATAAACCGTCGAGGCCGTCTGAAAGCGAAACTTCAACGAAGTTATAGTGAGCCAACACAAAAAGATACAAGGCAGCACAAGTAGTACGGGGCAGGTTTTCTTGGCATTTCCCATGCCGCAGAAAACCGCCCTCTTCGAGCTAAGGCGCAGCAACGCCGCAGATTTTTGTGTTGGCTCACTATAAAACAGGTTTCAGCCGGCCTCACCCGCCTCATTCCACACTATGACCGCAAACCATTACTACCTTATCCTCGCCGCCGCCGTCTTCACTGCCGCCGCCCTCGCCGCCCTGATTACCCGCCTTGTCTGCCAAAACCGCCATCAGGCCGACACGGCCGAACGCGAGCGGCAGCACCAAGTCGCACAGGCCGAAAGCGAAAGCCGCTGCGCCGCCCTCGAAGAAAACCGCACCCACCTTGAAGCACTGTGCAGCCGCCTCACCGCCGAGCAACGCCGCAGCGAAGAAGAGCTGGCCGGGCAAACCGCCCTTTCAGACGGCCTCAGAGGCCGTCTGAACGCCGCCGAAAACGAGCTGGCCGCCGCCAACGTCCACGCCCGCCGCCTGCCCGAGCTGCAAAGCGAACTGACCGCCGCCCGCAGCGCGGCCGACGGACTGCACAGCCAAATCCGCGAACTCGACAGCCGCCGCGCCGCCCTCGAAGCGCAGGTGCGCCACCTCGCCGCCCAAGTCGAAGAAGCAGGCCGTCTGAAAACCGACCATGCCGCCCTGCAGCAGGAATTGTCCGACAGCCGCGCCGCCAACGGACGCCTGTCGGCGCAACTCGAAGAAGCCGCCGCGCAAAACCGCCGCCAAACCGACGAATTAGGCCGTCTGAAAACCGACTACGCCGACTTGCAGCAAGAGCTGTCCGACAGCCGCGTGCAAAACGAACGCCTCACCACCCAAATCGAAAAAGAGCGACAGGCGCAGGAAGAAAAACTCGCCCTGCTCGACGAAGCCCGTGACGCCCTCGGCAGCCGTTTCCAGCACCTCGCCAACCAAATCCTCGAAGAAAAAAGCCGCCGTTTCAGCGAACAAAACCGCGAACAGCTCGGCCTGCTGCTCAACCCGCTCAACGAAAAACTCGGCGGCTTCTCCCAGCTCGTGCAAAACACCTACGAAAAAGAAGCCAAAGAACGCCACACCCTCGAAAACGAACTCAAACGCCTGCAACAGCTCAACAGCCGCCTGCACGAAGACGCCGCCGCCCTCACCCGCGCCCTCACCGGCAGCCGCAACAAAACCCAGGGCAACTGGGGCGAAATGATCTTGGAGAGCGTGCTCGAACACTCCGGCCTTGCCAAAGGGCGCGAATACACCGTGCAGGCCGCCGCCGTGCAGACGCAGGAAGACGGCAGCACCCGCCGCCTGCAACCCGACGTCCTCGTCAACCTGCCCGACGGCAAACAAATCATCATCGACAGCAAAGTCTCCCTCACCGCCTACGTGCGCTACACCCAGGCGCAAAGCGAAGACGAAGCCCGCACGCATCTGGCCGAACACGTCCAATCCGTGCGCCGCCACGTTGCCGAGTTGTCCGCCAAGCAATACAGCGAGATAGACGGCCTCACCACCCTCGATTTCGTCTTCATGTTCATCCCCGTCGAACCCGCCTACCTGCTCGCCCTGCAACAGGACGGCAGCCTCTTTCAGGAATGCTTCGACAAACGCATCATGCTTGCCGGCCCCTCCACCCTGCTGGCCACCCTGCGCACCGTCGCCAACATCTGGCGCAACGAACAGCAAAACCGCAACGCCCTGGCCATCGCCGAAGAAGGCGGCAGGCTCTACGACAAATTCGCCGGCTTCGTCGAAACCCTGCAAAAAGTCGGCAAAGGGCTGGACGCCGCGCAAACCGCCTACCACCAAGCCTTCGGCCAGCTCAAAGACGGCCGCGGCAACCTCATCGGCCGCGCCCAAAAGCTGCACAAACTCGGCCTGAAAACCGGCAAACAGATCGACCGCAAACTGCTGGAAGAAGCCGAAGAAAACGAAACCGCCCTGATTGCGGCGGACAAAGCGGAAGATACGCAGGAATAGGCAAAAGGCCGTCTGAAAGCGCGGCTTCGGCACAGCCAAAACCGTTTTGCACATTTTCAGACGGCCTTTAAGCCAATACGGAGCGTGCCGCCGCAGCGGCGCATCCTGCGAATTTTTGTCCCGACCATCCGCCCCCTGCGGGCTGTAATTTTGCCAACGAAGCCCCATTTGGCGGACTGCACGTTTTTTACTTCGCCGAAGTTTCGTTTTCAGACGGCCTCAGAGGCCGTCTGAAACCCTTTTCCCATTTGCAAACAAGCGAGAACCCCATGACCGACAACGTCCTCCTCCATCTGGCCGACGAGCCCCGTTTTTCCGACATCCGCACCGAAGACATCAAGCCCGCCCTGCAAAGCGCGATGGCCGACGCCCGCGCCGCCGTGGCCGCCGTCAAGGCCGAACCGCAGGCAAGCTGGCTGAACACCGTCGAGCGGCTCACCGACCTCACCGAGCGCGTCGGCCGCATCTGGGGCGTCGTCTCCCACCTCAATTCCGTGGTGGACACGCCCGAACTGCGCGCCGAATACAACGCCCTGATGCCCGAAGTGACCGTCTTTTTCACCGAAATCGGCCAGGACATCGAGCTTTACGAACGCTTCAAAGCCATCAAAGCCTCGCCCGAATTCGCCGCCCTGTCCGAAGCGCAGAAAACCAAGCTGGAACACGATTTGCGCGATTTCGTACTGAGCGGTGCCGAGCTGCCGCCGGAGCAGCAGGAAAAACTGGCCGCGCTGCAAACCGAAGCCGCCCAACTCGGCGCGCAGTTTTCGCAAAACGTGCTCGACGCCACCGACGCCTTCGCCCTGTATTTTGACGACGAAGGCCGTCTGAAAGGCTTGGATGCCGACGAAAAGGCCATGTTTGCCGCTGCCGCGCAGGCCGAAGGCAAAACGGGTTGGAAAATCGGCCTACAAATCCCGCATTATCTGGCGGTGATGAAACACGCCGACGACCGCGAACTGCGCCAAACCCTGCACCGCGCCTACCTCACCCGCGCCAGCGAGTTGGACAACGGCGGCAAATTCGACAACACCGCCATCATCACCCGCACCCTCGAAATCGCCCTCGAAGAAGCCCGCCTGCTCGGTTTCGCCAACTACGCCGAACGCTCCCTCGCCACCAAAATGGCCGAATCGCCGCAACAGGTGCTCGCCTTCATCCGCGACCTCGCCGCCCGCGCCAAGCCGCACGGCGAAAAAGATTTGGCCGAATTGCAGGCGTTTGCCCGCGCCGAACTCGGCCTGCCGCAGCTCGAAGCGTGGGACATCGCCTATGCAAGCGAAAAACTGCGCGAAGCCAAATACGCTTTCTCCGAAAGCGAGGTCAAACGCTACTTCCCGGCAAACAAAGTCCTCGCCGGCCTGTTCGGCCAAATCGGCAAACTCTACGGCGTGACCCTGCGCGAACTCGAAGTGCCCGTCTGGCATCCCGACGTGCGCTACTACGAACTCGAACAGGACGGCGCGGTAATCGGCGGCGTATACATGGATTTGTACGCCCGCGAAGGCAAACGCGGCGGCGCGTGGATGAACGACTACCAAGGCCGCCGCCGCTTCCTCGACGGCGATAGGGCGGGCAGCGTGCAAATGCCCGTTGCCTACCTCGTCTGCAACTTCACCCCGCCCGTCGGCGGCAAAGAAGCGCGCCTGAGCCACGACGAAATCGTCACTCTGTTCCACGAAACCGGCCACGGCCTGCACCACCTGCTCACCCGCATCGACGAATTGGGCGTTTCCGGCATCAACGGCGTCGAATGGGACGCGGTCGAGCTGCCCAGCCAGTTTATGGAAAACTTCGCCTGGGAATACGACACCCTGCACGCCATGTCCGAACACGAAGAAAGCGGCGCACCCCTGCCCGAAGAGCTGTACAAAAAAATGCTGGCGGCGAAAAACTTCCAAGTCGGCCTCTTCCTCGCCCGCCAGGCCGAATTTGCCCTGTTCGACATGCTGATATACAGCGAAAGCGACGAAGGCCGTCTGAAAGACTGGGCGCAGGTGCTGGAAAACGTGCGCGCCGAAGTGGCCGTTATCCCACAGCCCGCCTACAACCGCTTCGCCAACAGCTTCGGCCACATCTTCGCCGGCGGCTACTCCGCAGGCTATTACAGCTACGCCTGGGCCGAAGTATTGAGCGCGGACGCCTACGCCGCCTTTGAAGAAAGCGGCGACATCCGCGCCACGGGCGAGCGTTTCCGCGACGAAATCCTCTCGCGCGGCGGCTCGCGCAGCGCGGCCGAGTCCTTCCGCGCCTTCCGCGGCCGCGACGCCACCCCCGACGCCCTGCTGCGCCATTTGGGGCTGACGGAAAACGCCGCCGCATAAGACAGGCCGTCTGAAAGGCAGAAAGGCCGTCTGAAAACCTCCGATCGGGGTTTTCAGACGGCCTTTTCCGCTACAATGCGCCGCCGTTTCAAAACAGATCAAGCAAAGGACACAACTATGGCCACACGCGGCGAAATCCTCGCATGGTGCGATGACACCCTGCAAACCCGCCTCTTCAAAGACTACGCTCCCAACGGCCTGCAAGTCGAAGGCGCCGAACACATCGCCAAAATTGCCGCCGCCGTCACCGCCAGCCGCGCCGCCATCGAATACGCGGCAGAGCAGGGCGCGCAAATGCTGCTGGTGCACCACGGCATGTTTTGGAAAAGCGAACCCGTCACCATCACCGGCTGGAAAAAAGAGCGCATCGCCGCCCTGCTGCGCCACAACATCAACATGGCAGGCTACCACCTGCCGCTCGACGCCCATCCCGAACTGGGCAACAACGCGCAACTTGCCAAACTGATGGGCTGGGAAACCGAATACACCTGCGGCGAACAAAACCTGCTGCACATAGGCCGTCTGAAAACGCCGCAAACCGCCGCCGCGCTCGCAGCCGATTTGGCGCAGAAACTGGGGCGCGAACCCGTTGCCGCAGGCGATCTGTCGCAAACCGTCTCCCGCATCGGCTGGTGCACGGGCGGCGCGCAGGGCTTTTTTCAGACGGCCTTGGACGAAGGCGCACAGGTCTACGTCACGGGCGAAATCTCCGAAGCACAATACCACCTTGCCAACGAAACCGGCGCGGTGTTCCTGTCGGCAGGCCATCACGCCACCGAGCGTTACGGCATCCTGGCACTGGCGCAGGCGCTGCAACGGCGCTTTAACGTGGAAACCGTCTTTTTCGACGAACAAAATCCTGCTTAAAGTCAAAAAACCCTTCAAAAATTTACCTTATTTTAAATAGTGCTTTAAGTAACCCCAGCAGTTCGGGTAGAATTGCGGGGTTTAATGGCTCGGTATTTTCAAAATCTCAGGATGACTGAAATAATGGATAATCAAGAAATCAATCAAGGCCGCCGCCGTTTCCTCGTGCTGGCAACAGCGGGAGCGGGCGGGGTGGCCGCAGCAGGTGCGGCTGCGCCCTTCGTAGCCAGCTGGTTTCCCTCGGAAAAGGCTAAGGCCGCCGGTGCGCCGGTGGAAATCGACGTCAGCAAGCTCGAAGCCGGACAGATGCTGACCGCCGAGTGGCGCGGCAAACCGATATGGGTGGTGAACCGCACCGACCAGCAGGTAAAAGACCTCAAAAGCCTCAACGGTTCTCTGGCCGACCCCAATTCCGAGGTCGACCACCAGCCCGAAGACTGCAAAAACGAAACCCGCTCGATCAAACCAAACGTGCTGGTGGCCGTCGGCATCTGTACCCATTTGGGCTGCTCGCCGACCTTCCGTCCCGACATCGCTCCCGCCGATTTGGGCGCAGACTGGAAAGGCGGCTTCTTCTGCCCCTGCCACGGCTCGAAATTCGACATCGCCGGCCGCGTGTTCTCCGGTATGCCCGCGCCGACCAATCTGGTTGTTCCCCCCCATAAATATCTAAGCGACACTACCATTCTGGTCGGTGCCGAATCATAAAAAAGGGACTTCATCATGGCAAACCAAACCAATAGCAAAGCAAAGGCATTGTTAGACTGGGTGGACGCTCGTTTCCCTTTGTCTAAAATGTGGCGCGAACACCTTTCCGAATACTACGCGCCGAAAAACTTCAATTTCTGGTATTTCTTCGGCTCGCTGGCGCTTTTAGTGCTGGTGATTCAGATTGTCAGCGGCATCTTCCTCGTGATGAACTTCAAGCCCGACGGCAACCTGAACCAATACAACCTGCCCGCCGCCTTCACCGCTGTGGAATACATCATGCGCGACGTATCCGGCGGCTGGATCATCCGTTACATGCACTCCACCGGCGCGTCCTTCTTCTTTATCGTCGTGTACCTGCACATGTTCCGCGGCCTGATTTACGGCTCGTTCAAAAAACCGCGCGAGCTGGTGTGGGTGTTCGGCTCGCTGATTTTCCTTGCGCTGATGGCCGAAGCCTTTATGGGCTACCTGCTGCCGTGGGGACAAATGTCGTTCTGGGGCGCACAGGTAATTATCAACCTGTTCTCCGCCATTCCTGTAATCGGCCCCGATTTGTCCGTTTGGATACGCGGCGACTTCACCATCTCCGACGCCACGCTCAACCGCTTCTTCGCCCTGCACGTTATCGCCGTGCCGTTGGTACTCTTGGGCTTGGTGGTGGCACACATCATCGCCCTGCACGAAGTCGGCTCGAACAACCCCGATGGCGTCGAAATCAAAAAACTCAAAGACGAAAACGGCGTGCCGCTGGACGGCATTCCCTTCCATCCCTACTACACCGTGAAAGACATTCTCGGCGTGGTGGTGTTCCTCATCGTCTTCTGCGCCGTGATGTTCTTCGCCCCCGAAGGCGGCGGCTACTTCCTCGAAAGCCCCAACTTCGACCCCGCTGACCCGCTGAAAACCCCCGCGCACATTGCGCCGGTGTGGTATTTCACCCCGTTCTACGCCATTTTGCGCGCCATCCCGTCTTTTGCCGGCACGCAGATTTGGGGCGTTATCGGCATGGGCGCGGCCGTGGTGCTGATTGCCCTGCTGCCGTGGCTCGACCGCTCGCCGGTGAAATCCGTGCGCTACCGCGGCCCGGTCTTCAAAACCGCGCTGGTGCTGTTTGTTATCGCCTTCATCGGTCTGGGCATTCTTGGCGCGATGGTGGCCACCGACTCCCGCACGCTTGTTGCCCGCATCCTGACCTGCGTCTACTTCGCCTTCTTCATCGGTATGCCGTTCTACACCAAACTGGACAAAACCAAACCGGTGCCCGAACGCGTAACCATGAGCACGGGCAGACAGAAAGTCATGTTCTTCGTTTACGTTACGATTACCCTGGTCGGTGCGTATCTGTTTGCAACCAATATCTGATGAGGGCGGCAAAATGAAAAATACATTGAAAAAATGGATTGTTGCCTTCGCATTGGCAACACCGGTTATCGCTGGCGCCAGCGGCCACGCGAACTATGAAAAAGTAGACATCGACTTGGGCGACCAGGTCAGCCTGCAGCGCGGCGCGCAGATTTTCACCAACTACTGCCTGTCGTGCCACTCGGCCAGCAATATGCGTTTCAACCGCTTGCAGGACATCGGCCTGACCGAAGAGCAGATTAAAGAAAATCTGATGTTCACCACCGACAAAGTCGGCGACGTCATGCACGCGGCCATGAGCCCGGCCGACGGCAAAAAATGGTTTGGCGCCGCGCCGCCCGATTTGTCGTTGATCGCCCGCTCGCGCGGTGCGGACTACCTCTACGCCTATATGCGCGGCTTCTATAAAGATCCGACCCGCCCCACCGGCTGGAACAACACCGTCTTCGACAAAGTCGGCATGCCGCACCCGCTGTGGCAGCAACAGGGAGTCCGCGCGGTCGAACTCGATGCCAAAGGCCAGCCCGTGATGGTGCAAGACGAACACGGCAATTTGGTGCCCAAGCTGAATTGGGAATCCGTCGGCACCATGACCCGCAAAACGCCCGACGGCAAAGTCATTACCAAAGAGTACGACGACTACGCCAAAGACCTGGTGGCCTTCATGGTGTACATGGGCGAACCCGCCCAAGTCGAGCGCAAGCAGATCGGCTACATCGTGATGATCTTCCTCTTGGCCGTGATGCTGCCTCTGGCCTACTTCCTGAAAAAGGAATATTGGAAAGACGTGCACTAAGCGGCGCAACGAAAGCGGGGGTAACCCCGCTTTTTGATTTTTTCAATTTGAAAACATAGCGTTATAGCCGTTTTCTGGCGTTTTCAGACGGCCTTGTGTACAATATCCTTATTTTTCAATCACATCATGTCCGCCGCGTGCGGATATGCGTTTTAATCGAACAGGAGCAAACCATCATGATGATTCTGTATTCCGGCATTACCTGCCCGTTCAGCCACCGCTGCCGCTTCGTCCTCTACGAAAAAGGTATGGATTTCGAAATCAAAGACGTGGATATTTTCAACAAGCCCGAAGATCTAGCGGTAATGAATCCCTACAACCAAGTGCCGGTGCTGGTGGAGCGCGACCTCATCCTCTATGAATCCAATATCATCAACGAATACATCGACGAGCGCTTCCCCCATCCGCAGCTGATGCCGGGCGACCCCGTGCAGCGCGGTCGCGGCCGTTTGGTGCTGTTCCGCATGGAGCGCGAATTGTTTAGCCATGTCCAAGTGCTCGAAGCGCCCGAATCCACGTCCAAAGAACAGGCCAAAGCGCGCGAAGCCGTATCGCAGGGGCTGACCCTGCTTGCCCCCGCCTTCACCAAAAACAAATACGTGATGGGCGACGATTTCTCCATGATCGACGTAGCCATCGCCCCACTGCTGTGGCGTCTCGACCACTACGACATCAAACTCGGCAAAAACGCCGCGCCGCTTTTGAAATACGCCGAACGCCTGTTCCAGCGCGAAGCCTTCATCGAAGCGCTCACCCCCGCCGAAAAAGCCATGCGCCGCTGAGGAAAACGTCATGAGCAGCAGCACCAAACCCTATCTTCTGCGCGCGCTGTACGAATGGTGCAACGACAACGGCTACACCGCCCACATCGCCGCCTGGGTCAACGGGCACACCCAAGTACCCATGCAGTATGTGCGTGACGGCGAAATCGTCCTCAACATCGGCCCGAACGCCGCCCGCAACCTCACGATAGACAACGAATGGGTCAGCTTCTCCGCCCGTTTCTCCGGCGTCGCGCACGACATCTGGATACCCGTCGGCCACATCTCCGGCATCTTCGCCCGCGAAACCGGCGAAGGCATGGGCTTTGAAGTCGAGCCCTACGAGCCCGAAGAAGGCACGGAAGCGGCAGAACAGCCCGCTGCCGAGAGGCCGTCTGAAAATGCTCCCGATGCCCAAGCGCCCGATGGTAAACAGCCCGATGGCGGCACGGAAAAGAAAAAAGTTTTGAAATTCGTCAAATAAACCGAAACGGGAGGCCGTCTGAACACTTTCAGACGGCCTTTAAACCGCTTCCAAACGCAAGGAACGCACAACATGACCGCAGCACCGAGCATCGGCTCACCCCTGTTTTACGGCGTATTCGCCGCCGCCGTCCTCGCCATGATCGCCATCGACATGCTGACGCTGAAAAAAAGCGGCGCCCACAAAATCAGCAGCAAAGAAGCTCTGGCCTGGACAATAGTGTGGATCGCCGTCTCCTGCGCCTTCGCCGGCTGGCTCTACTGGGAAATCGCCCATAATCAAGCCTACGGCCACGAATTGGCGAAAACCAAAGTCATGGAATACTTCACCGGCTACGTTTTGGAAAAATCGCTGGCGGTAGACAATCTCTTCGTCTTCCTCATGATCTTCGGCTACTTCAAAGTGCCGCCACAATACCAGCACCGCGTCCTGCTCTACGGCGTGTTCGGCGCCATCGTCCTGCGCGCCCTCATGATTTTCGTCGGTGCCGTCCTCATCAGCCGCTTTGAATGGATACTGTATTTCTTCGGCGCCTTTCTGCTCTACACCGGCATCAAAATGATTAAGCAGGGCGACGACGATGCGGAAGACCTGTCGCAAAACAAAATCCTGCAATGGCTGCAAAAACACATCCGCGTCAGCAAAAACCTCAACGGCGAAAAATTCTTCACCCGTGAAAACGGCCGCCGCATGGCCACCCCGCTGCTGCTTGTGCTGGTGATGGTGGAACTGAGCGACGTCGTCTTTGCCGTCGACAGCATTCCCGCCGTCTTCGCCGTCACCACCGACCCCTTCATCGTTCTCACCTCCAACATCTTCGCCATCCTCGGCCTGCGCGCCATGTACTTTCTGCTCGCCGACATGGCCGACCGCTTCGTCTTCCTCAACTACGGCCTCGCCTTCGTCCTCAGCTTCATCGGCATCAAAATGCTTATCATGCACTGGATACACATTCCCGTCGGCACCTCGCTGGCCGTCGTCTTCGGCGCAATCGGCGCCTCCATCCTCATCTCGCTTGCCTACGACCGCCGCAAAAGAGGCTGAACGGCAGACAGGCAAGAGGCCGTCTGAAAATCATATTTTGGTTTTCAGACGGCCGTTTTGTATCGTATGTAGGTGTATCGCATAGCAACGCACGCAGTTTGCAGCTTTGGTACAGCGTCCACCAATGTTTAAAAGAGCCGTTTCAACGGAGTGCAAAACCACTAATCAGCAATACGGAAAGGCCGTCTGAAACACCTGATTCGGGTTTTAACTTCGTTGAAGCTGCGCTTTCAGACGACCTTTTTGTTACGGAAATGAAAGCACGCTTGTTCCCATGCCTGCAGGTGTTTTGACATTTTCTGCCGTTTTCATATTTTTAACGCGCGTTGGGAAAAATTTTTTTGTTTTATTCGGTATAAAATTGCAAAGTATACAATTTTACCTTGTGCGGCTTTGCGTTAAACTGCCGCCGTTTGAGATTACAGAGGCCGTCTGAAAGGCGGAAAGAACATGTCTGAAAACACACCCGCAGTTTCCACCTGGCAAACCCGCCTGCGCGCGCTGGGGCCGGGCATTCTGATGGCTTCGGCCGCCATCGGCGGTTCGCACCTGATCGCCTCGACGCAGGCGGGCGCGCTCTACGGCTGGCAGCTGGCGCTGATTATCGTGCTGACCAATCTGTTCAAATATCCTTTTTTCCGTTTCAGCGCGCATTACACGCTCGACAGCGGCAAAAGCCTGATTGAGGGCTACGCCGAGAAAAGCCGCGCCTATCTTTGGGTGTTTCTCGTGATGTGCTTTTTGTCGTCCACCATCAGCACGGGCGCGGTGGCGCTGCTGACTGCCGCCATCGTCAAAATGGCCGTGCCTTCGCTGCCGTTTTCCGTCGGCGTGTTGTCGGTGATCGTGGTCGGCTCGTGCGTGCTGATTCTGCTCACCGGCCGCTACAAGGCTTTAGACAATCTGTCGAAAATCATTGTGGTCAGCCTCAGCATCACCACCGTGGCCGCCGCCACCATCGCCGCATCGAAGGGCATGCAGATGAAGCCCGATTTTGTCGAACCCTCGCCGTGGACGCTGGCCGGACTCGGTTTCATCATCGCCCTGATGGGCTGGATGCCCGCGCCGATTGAAATTTCCGCCATCAATTCGCTGTGGGTGACGGCCAAGCAGAAAAGCGACCCCGCCAGCTACCGCGACGGCATGTTCGATTTCAACGTCGGCTACATCACCAGCGCCGTGCTGGCTGTCGTTTTCCTCGCGCTGGGCGCATTCGTGCAATACGGCAACGGCGAGGCGGTGCAGATGGCGGGCGGCAAATACGTCGGCCAGCTTATCAATATGTACACCGGCACCATCGGCGGCTGGTCGCGGCCGCTGGTCGGCTTTATCGCCTTCGCCTGCATGTTCGGCACGACGATTACCGTGATCGACGGCTATGCCCGCGCCGTGGCCGAATCCGTGCGCCTTGTGCGCGGCCGCGAAAGCTTCCGCACGCGCGAGCTGCTGGGCTGGATAGGCTGGGTGTCCTTCTCCGGCCTCGCCCTGATTCTGTGGTTCGACAGCGCGCTGGCCGAGCTGCTCAAATTCGCCATGATTTCCGCCTTCCTCGCCGCCCCCGTTTTCGCCTGGCTCAACTACCGTCTGGTGCGCGGCGACAAAAAACACCGGCTCACCCCCGCCATGAACGCGCTGGCCGTGGTCGGGCTGGTGTATCTCGTCGGCTTTGCCGTGCTGTTTGTGTTGAACGAAAGCGGCATTCTCGCCTGACGGGTGCAGGCGCAAGGCCGTCTGAAACTGCTTTCCACTGCGCTTTCAGACGGCCTTTTTCCGTCGTCTTCCCACATCGGGGTGCGGCGAAGCCGTAGATTTTTTATTTTGACTCACTATACAATCGCGGCCGAACCAACCCGCCCCAACGCCATGCAAAGCCTCGTTTTCTTTCTTTTCCGCCTCTTCGCCGCCCTGCCGCTGCGCCTTTTGCACCGCATTGCGCATTTCTGGGGCGGCCTTGCCTTTTACATCCTGCGCGAAGACCGCGACCGCATCCGCGCCAACCTGCAAACCGCCGCCCTGCCGAGTAGCGACGAAGCCGTCAAAACCATTCTGCGTGAAACCGCCAAAGGCGGCTTGGAGCTGCCCGTCGCCTTTTTCAGACGGCCTGAAGAAATCGAAGCCCTCTTCAAAGCGGTACACGGCTGGGAACACGTCGGACAGGCGCTGGCCGAAGGGCGCGGCCTGCTTTTTATCACGCCGCATCTGGGCAGCTACGATTTGGCTGGGCGCTACATCAGCCAGCGTCTGCCCTTTCCGCTGACCGCCATGTACAAACCGCCGAAAATCAAAGCTTTCGACGCCGTGATGCAGGCGGGGCGCGTGCGCGGCAAAGGTAAAACCGCGCCCACCAACATCCAGGGCGTCAAACAAATCATCAAAACCCTGCGCGCGGGCGAAGCCGCCATCGTTTTGCCCGACCACGTGCCCGCGCCGGAAGAGGGTGGCGACGGCGTTTGGGCGCCCTTCTTCGGCCGCCCCGCCTACACCATGACCCTTGCCGGCAAACTCGCGCAGGTGAAAAACGTCGCCGCCTTTTTCTTCTGCGGCGAGCGCCTGCCCAACGGGCAGGGCTTTGTCCTCCACATCGAACCCCTGCGCGGCACGCTCAACGGCGACAAGGCACACGACGCCCGCATCATCAACGAAAACACCGAATACTGGATACGCCGCTTCCCGCAGCAATATCTCTTCGCCTACAACCGTTACAAACAGCCCGCCGGTGCGCCCGAGCCGCCCGCAGCGGCAGAATAAAACGAGGCCGTCTGAACGCTTTCAAACGGCCTGCAATACAAACAACGTTATGCTTATTAAGGACTTAAAAATAAGGTCATTACATTAAGGGAGGGAAAAAAATGTCGAATCCGTTTTTATTGAAACTGCTTTTGATGCTGGCAGCCGGCTATCTGATTGGCCTGACGGCGCGCGCGCTGCTGCCGGGCGACAACGGCATGGGCTTTTTGCGCACCTGGCTGCTGGGCACGGTCGGCGTGCTGACGGCTTACGGCGTCTGCTATTTCTTCGGCTGGCTCGAGTTCTACCACCGCAATGTCTACACCTCCGTGACCGCCATCCTGCTTGGCACGATGGTGTGGATTCCCTTGTTCCGCCGTAGGGCGTAGGGCTTGCCGCTTGGCACAAAAAGGCCGTCTGAAAGTGTTCGCCTTCACTTTCAGACGGCCTCTGCGTATGTTTGAACAGGTTTTAAAACGTATAACCCGTCTGCAAATCATCATCGCCCACCAAATCGACCAAGAGTGCGTAAAGCGGCGCGAGGTCAACATAGCGGCGGCTGGTGCGGCGCAGGTAATTGAGAAAACGCGGGATTTCGGGGCGGTATTTGTTTTTGCCGTCGCGGTAGTAGAGCCGCGCGAAGATGCCGGCCACTTTCAAATGCCGCTGCACGCCCATCCATTCAAACCAGCGGTAAAACTCGTCAAAATCCTGCGGCACAGGCAAACCGGCGGCGCGGGCCTTTTCCCAGTAGCGGATAACCAAATCCAACACAAACTCTTCTTCCCACTCGATAAACGCGTCGCGCAGCAGCGAAACCAAATCGTAGGAAATCGGGCCGTAGAGCGCGTCTTGGAAATCGAGCACGCCCGGGCGGCCGCGCGTGAGCATCAGGTTGCGGACGATGTAGTCGCGGTGCACATATACTTTGGGCTGCGCCAAAAGCGGCGGCAGCAGGGTATCGACTGCCTGCTGCCAGAGCTGGCGCTGTTTGAAATTCAGGGGCTTGCCCAACTCTTTGGCGGCAAACCATTCGGGAAACAGATTGACTTCGCGCAACATGACTTCGCGGTCGTATTCGGGCAGCACATCGGGCTTGGAGGCCGTCTGAAGCGTTACCAGTTCGTCGATGGCTTCGAGCAGCAGGGTTTTGTGCACAATCTCGCGCGTATCGTGCTGCATGGCGGCGAGGTAGGTGGTGTTGCCCAAATCGCTGAGCGCCATAAAGCCCTGCGCCTCGTCGACGTGCAACACCTGCGGCACGTTCACCATATCAAACAGTTTTTGCACTTTGAGATAGGGCGCGACGCTCATTTTGTCGGGCGGCGCGTCCATGCAGATAACGGTATGGCCGTCTGAAAACGTGGCGCGGAAGTAGCGGCGGAAGTCGGCGTCGGCGGCGGCAAAAGAGAGTTCGAAGGCTTGGTTGGGATAAACGGCGGCGAGCCAGTTTTTCAGTTCGGATTGGCGCTGCATGGCGGGTTTTCGGGGAAATGGTGTTAAAATGGCCGCCATTTTAACCGTCAAAACCGCTTGGGTGATACTTTGGCACGTTTATTTTCAGTCAAACCGCTGGCGATCGCCGTGGGCATGGCCGCCGCTGCGGGCAGCGCCGCCGCCGCAACGTCCGCATTGGGCAGCACCTGCCCGCAATGCAAAGACGGCAAACCGGTTCAGACGGCCTCCCAAACCGAAAACGCCATACGGCGCAGCGGCGAAGAAGCACTGCCCGCCGACTACACCCGCATTACCGCCGACGCCGTGCGCGGCCAAACGGGCGTCGGCGTCGAAGCGCGCGGCGGCGTTATCATCGAACGCAACGCGCAGGTGCTCAACGCCGAGCGCGTCGTTTACGACCAGCCCGAAGACACCGTCAAAGCAGGCGAAGGCTTTATCCTCGACGACCAAGGCTCGACCGTGCGCGGCGACAAACTGCAATACAAGCTGGGCGAAGGCAGCGGCACGGCGCAAAACGTCGAAATCGAAGCCGAGCGCGACGGCCGCCGTTTGCAGGCCGTCGGCAAAGAAGCCGAAATCGAACGCAAAAACCGCTACAAGCTCACCGACGTGCAGTTCAACACCTGCCAAAAGGGCGACGCATCGTGGTATATCGCCGCCGACAGCATCGACGCCGACTACGGCAAAGGCGTCGGCGTGGCCAAACACGCCAAACTCGTCTTCCACGGCGTGCCCGTGCTCTACACCCCGTGGGCGGATTTCCCGCTCAACGGCAACCGTAAAAGCGGCCTGCTCGTGCCCACCGTCAAAATCGGCTCCAACGGCACCGAAATCGACCAGCCCTATTATTTCAACCTCGCCCCCAACTACGACGCCACCCTCACCCCCGGCATCATCAGCGCGCGCGGCGTGCAGCTGGGCGGCGAATTCCGCTACCTGCAACCCCGATACCGGGGCGAAATCGGCGGCAAATGGATGCCCGACGACCGCCGCAGCCGCCACAACAACCGCTACACCGCCCGCTGGCAGCACTTCCAAAACTTCGGCAAAGGCCTGAGCGGCAGCATCGACTTCAACCAAGTCTCCGACGACGACTACTACCGCGATTTCTACAACCGCACCGACATCGCCCGCAACGTCAACCTCAACCGAGAAGCCCGCCTCGACTACAAAACCGACGTGCTCGGCGAATGGCTCGAAGCCAATCTGAAAGTCCAGAAATACCAAACCCTCGCCAACGCCGACGGTTACAAAAACGAACCCTACGCCATCCTGCCGCGCCTGTCGGGCAGCTGGCAGAAAAACTTTGCCGGCAATCTCTTTTCCCTCAGCGGCCAGTACACCCGTTTTGCCCACGACAGCAAACAGGCAGGGCAGCGCTTCGTCCTTTATCCCTCACTCAGCCGCAACATTCACAACGACTGGGGCTACATCCGCCCGAAAGTCGGCCTGCACTACACCCACTACATCCTCGACGGTTTCCAAGGCAAATCCGGCCGCACCACCGGACGCAGCATCCCCATTGCCAACATCGACGCGGGCATGACCTTCGAGCGCGAAACCCGCTTCTTCGGCCGCGACCACATCCAAACCCTAGAACCTCGCCTGTTCTACAACTACATCCCCACCAAATCGCAGAACGACCTGCCCAACTTCGACAGCTCCGAAAACAGCTTCAGCTACGAGCAGCTCTTCCGCGAAAACCTCTATTCCGGCAACGACCGCATCAACGCCGCCAACAGCCTCAGCCTCGCCCTGCAAACCCGCTACCTCGACCGCGCAAGCGGCGCCGAGCGCCTGCGTGCGGGCATCGGCCAGAAATTCTATTTCAAAAACGACAGCGTCCTCATCGACGGCAACATCGGCAGCGGCAAACGCAACCGTTCCGACTGGATAGCCTTTGCCGACGGCGAAATCAGTCGCAGCGTCAGCGGCTACGCCACCGTCCACTTCAACGAAAACCAATCCCGTTTTGAAAACATCGCCGCCGGCATCCGCTACACGCCCGAAGACGGCAAAACCCTGTCTGCCCGCTACCGCTACAGCCGCGACAAAGCCATCTGGCTGCAAGACGACGGCAGCTACTACCGCGACAAAATCAGCCAGATCGATCTTGGCGCGCAATGGCCGATTACACCCAACCTCTACGCCCTGGCGCGCTACAACCACGCCCTCAACGTACGCAAGCCGCTCGACATCCTCGCCGGACTCGAATACAAAAACGACTGCGGCTGCTGGAGTGTCAGCGCCGCTGCCCAGCGCTACGTCACCGGCTGGGACACCGAACGCAACAAACCGAGCTACAAAAACGCCTTCTTCTTCACCCTGCAACTGAAAAACCTGAGCAACATCGGCAACAAAGCCGACGAAACCCTGCGCCCGGCCATCCCGGGCTACAAAAAGACCAACGAGGTAGTCAAATGAAATCCCACGCAAAAACCCTCGCGGCTGTTTTACTTGCCGCCGCCTTTCAGACGGCCTTTGCCGCCGACATCAAAACCGTGGACGGCATCGCCGCCGTGGCGGGCGACGACATCGTCACCATGAGCCAGTTCGAACGCGCGCTGGCCGAAGCCAAACGCCGCATCCCCGCCGCGCAAAGGCCGTCTGAAAACGAATTGCGCGGCCATATTCTCGCGCAGCTCATCAACCGCGCCCTCATCGTCCAGGCGGGCAAACGCCGCGGCCTCACCGCCAGCGAGGCCGAAGTGGACGAAGCCATCGCCCTGGCCGCCGCGCAAAAACACGTTTCCGTCGAAAAATTCTATGCCGACGCGCTGAAAGAAGGCGCGCCCAAATCCGCCGTGCGCCGCGAAACCGCAGAACAGATCATCGCCGAAAAAGTGCAGCAGCAGGCCGTATTGCAGAGCGCGCGCGTCAGCGACGCCGAAGTGGATGCCGCCATCGCCCGCGCGCAGCAGCAGGGCATCGCCCTCCCCGCAGGCGAACCCGTGCGCCAATACCGCGCCCAACACATCCTGATCAAAGCCGAAAAAGAAAACGCTGCTGCCGCCGCTGAAGCCGTTATCCGCAAAATCCAAAACCAGGCCGCCGCCGGACGCGATTTCGGCGAACTGGCGCGGCAGTATTCGCAAGACCCCGGCAGCGCGCAGCAAAACGGCGATTTGGGCTGGTTCGGCGACGGCATGATGGTGCCCGAGTTTGAAAGCACGGTGAAAAAACTGAAAAAAGGCCAAATCAGCCGCCCCGTCAAAACCCAGTTCGGCTGGCATCTGATCAGGCTCACCGACACCCGCGAGGCGGGCACGCCCGAAGAGCGCCACCGCAACGCCGTGCGCCAATACATCATGGAACAGAAAGCCGCCCATGCCGCTTCGCAGCTCTTGCAGCAGCTGCACGAGAGCGCCTTTGTCGATGTGCGCCTGAAATAAGCCCGCCCATGCAGCATGAGGCCGTCTGAAAACCCGCACAGGCATTTTCAGACGGCCTCATGTCTATTCCCTTCCCTATCCGCATCCGCCCCGCCAAACCGCCATGAACTCCATCGAACACGCCCGCCGTTTTTCGCTTTTTCTTGCCCGCAACCTCGATTCAGGCCGTCTGAACGCCGACATTCTGCGCGCCATGACGGACAAGGTTTTGACTGAACAGGATTTTCACGGTTTTGCCGACTGGCCGGGCATTTTGGCGGCACAAGACGAAGAAACGCTGGCACGCAAGCTGCGCGAACTGCGCCGCTATGTGGTGGCGCAGATTATGGTGCGCGATTTAAACCGCATCAGCGATTTAAACGAAGTGACGCGCACGATTACACTGTTTGCCGATTTTGCCGTCAATACCGCGCTGGATTTTGCCTACGCCTATTACCGCGACCTGTACGGCACGCCCGTCGGACGCTACACGGGCGAAGCGCAGCATTTGAGCGTGGTGGCGATGGGTAAGGCGGGCGGCTACGAGTTGAACGTGTCGTCCGACATCGATTTGATTTTCGTCTATCCCGAAGCGGGCGAAACCGACGGCCGCAAGCCGCGAGACAATCAGGAGTTTTTCGTCAAAGTGGGCAAAAAACTGATTGCGCTCTTGAACGACATCACCGCCGACGGCCAAGTGTTCCGCGTCGATATGCGCCTGCGGCCGGACGGCGACTCGGGCGCGCTGGTGTGCAGCGAAACGGCTTTGGAGCAATACCTGATTGCCCACGGACGCGAGTGGGAGCGTTATGCGTGGTGCAAAGGCCGCGTGGTCACGCCGCACGCCAACGGCATCGCGGCATTGGTGCGGCCGTTTGTGTTCCGCAAATATCTCGACTACGGCGCCTACGAAGCCATGCGCGGCCTGCACAGCCAAATCCGTGCCGAAGTGGGCAGAAAAGGCATGGAAAACAACATCAAACTCGGCGCGGGCGGCATCCGCGAAATCGAGTTTGTCGCGCAGATTTTCCAAATGATACGCGGCGGGCAACACCGCGCCCTGCAACTCAAAGGCACGCAGGAAACACTGGCCGTGTTGGCAGAGCAGGGCATCATGCCGTCTGAAACCGCCGACGCGCTGCTGGCCGCCTACCGCTTTTTGCGCGATGTCGAACACCGCCTGCAATATTGGGACGACCAACAAACGCAAACCCTGCCGCAAAGCCCCGAACAGCAGGCACTCTTGGCCGAGAGCATGGGCTTTGACAACTACGCCGCCTTTTCAGACGGCCTCAACGCCCACCGCGCCGCCGTGTCCGCCGAGTTTGACAACATCCTCGCCGCGCCCGAAGAACAAAACGCCGCCCGCTTCGCCGCCCTGTGGCCGAACCCGCCCGCCGAACCCGACGCCCCCGTTTACGCGCAACTGGCCGAAGCGGGCTTCTCGCCGCAGGCCGTGGCCGGCCGTCTGAACAGCCTCGCCCGCAGCAGCCGCTACCGCAGCCTGTCGCCGCGCAGCCTGCGCCTCTTCGACACCCTCGTGCCGCAGGCCGCCGAAGCCGCCGCCGAATACCCCCGCCCCGACGACACCTTCTTCCGCCTCACCGACTTTCTCGAAACCGTCAGCCGCCGCCCCGCCTATCTCGCCTTCCTGATCGAATACCCCAACGAACTCGCGCGCGTCGCCGCCCTGATGAGCCGCAGTGCCTGGATTGCGGGCTACCTGCAACAGCATCCCGCCCTGCTCGACGAACTGCTCGGCGCCCAACTGACCGAAAGCCGCCCCGACTGGCCGCAGCTGCGATGCGAGTTGGCCGCCGAACTCGACGCCTGCGAAGACGCCGAAGACAAAATGGACGCCCTGCGCCGCTTCCGCCACGCCCAAGTTTTCCGCCTCGCCGTACAGGATTTGGCGGGCAAATGGACAGTGGAAGCCCTGTCCGACCAACTCTCCGAACTGGCCGACACCATCCTCGGCCTCACCCTCGAACACGCCTGGCGCGAAATGCCGAAAAAACACCGCCAAAACCCCGCCTTCGCCGTGATCGGCTACGGCAAACTCGGCGGCAAAGAACTCGGCTACACCTCCGACCTCGACCTCGTCTACCTCTACGACGACCCCCATCCCGATGCCGCCCACACCTACGCCCGCCTCGCCAACCGCCTCACCAACTGGATCTCCGCCGCCACCGGCGCGGGCACGCTCTACCAAACCGACCTGCGCCTGCGCCCCGACGGCGACAGCGGCTTCATCGTCCACAGCCTCGCCGCCTTTGAAAAATACCAGCGCGGCCACGCCTGGACGTGGGAGCACCAAGCCCTCACCCGCGCCCGCTTCGTCTGCGGCGAACCCGCCATTCAGACGGCCTTCGAACGCATCCGCAGCGAAATCCTCACCCTGCCGCGCGACAGCGCCGCCCTCAAAAACGACATCCTCGCCATGCGCGAAAAAATCGCCGCCGCCCATCCGCCGCAGGATAACGACGTCAAATACGCACGCGGCGGCATTGTCGACGTCGAATTCACCGTGCAATACCTCATCCTCGCCCACGCCCGCGAATTTCCCGCCCTGCTCGACAACTACGGCAACATCGCCCTTTTGGGCACGGCGGCGGAAAACGGCCTCGCCGACCCCACCCTCTGCGGCCGCGCCCGCCGCGCCTACCGCCGCTTCCGCGCCTGCCAGCACAGCTCCGTCCTCGACGAAGCGCAACCCCCCGCCGCCGACAGCGAAACCCTGTCCGCCTACGCCGCCGTGCGCGACTTGCAGCGGCAAATCTTCGGCGCGGATGGGGAAGCCGAGGAGGCCGTCTGAAAGCGCAGTTTCAGCGAAGTTAAAAAACAACGGCGCAAAGGAAAGGCCGTCTGAAAACCCGAAAAGGTGTTTTCAGACGGCCTTGTCCTGTTTGGAGAAACTCCCTTGTGACTTTGTCTGCCAAAAAAGGCCGTCTGAAACCCGTTTGGCGGCTTTCAGACGGCCTTGGCGTTTTATTCTTAATGCCTGAAATGGCGCACGCCGGTAACGACCATCGCCATGCCGTGTTCATCCGCTGCGGCGAACACTTCTTCATCGCGCACCGAGCCTGCGGGGTGGATTACGGCCTTAATGCCCTGTTCGGCAATCACGTCCACGCCGTCGCGGAAGGGGAAAAATGCGTCCGATGCCGCGCACGCGCCGTTTAAATCCAAGCCTGCGTCTTGCGCTTTGCGGGCGGCGATGCGGGTGGAATCCACGCGGCTCATCTGGCCGGCACCGATGCCAATTTCCAGCGCACAAGCCGCCGTAATACCAAATGTAAACAGGCTCGGCAAAAAAAGCGGCCTGAAAGCCGGTTTCCTTTTTTCAGGCTGTCAGCAACTGCTATCTCACCTTCATCAGCGCAAAGTCTAGTAGTAGGTTTAGACCCTGCCATTTAAGAGGATTTCCGACGCGCGATCCATCTTGCGTCAAGCCGATGCCCCAGATGCTGTCCACAGGGCTGGCTTCTGCCAAGATACGGTTACCTGTTTGCAATAAAAAGGCTTTTAAATCGGTGTACTGAGAAAATTTGGCAAGATTGGCACGACAAACGATGTCAAAGCGGTGCGCGTTCCAAACGTTGTCTTTAAAGCCGGAAACTTGCTGTCCAAGTGCTTTGGCTTGCTTGGGACTGCCTGTGTGTAGGATTTTGTGGCGGATGTCGTCTGCGCCGAACAGGCAGGCTTTTTCCGCCATCATGTAGTGTTCGGTGGCGGCGTATCGTTCGTCGTCCAGCTCAAACGGCGCGGAATACCATTGGCTGAACACGGCTTTGTCGGCGATGCCTTGTTGCTTGGGGGCAGAAAAAAGGCGTATTTGAGCTTGGTTTGCGCTTGAAGGCGGGGAGTTCGTAAATAGTGGGCATGGTTTTTGCTGCTTTGGGTGGGTTTTCAGGCTGCCTGTGTTGTTTAAGGTGATGAAATCAGGTTCTGAATACCGCTAACCAGCACATTGAAGCTGTGCGAAGCATTGGCTTGTCGCAACAGCAGTGGTGCAATTTGCCGTGAGCCGGAGATTTCCTGATATTCTGGCACCAGTTTTTTCAACTCCTGTTTGGCATTGTTCAGCGTATCAGGTTGGCGGAATTTCTGCCTTTGCTGATGTCTGGCTAAATTTTTGCCAAATGCCTCGCCTACTGCCGCCAAATCGCCCAAATAAAAACTTTCCAACTCATGGCAGGCAATACGGATTAATACTTCGGGCTTGCCTGCATTGACACAGATTTGCCGCAATCTGTCCTTTATCACGCCGCAATCGCCCGAATCTTGGTCGCGCAATACGATAAAACGGACATTTTCGGTATGCAGCCAGCCACGCAGTTTGTAGGGGAGCTGTTTTTCCAAGTCCTGCTTGCCATCGAATTCCACAAACTGCCATTCGTATCCCGCTGCAATAACGGGCAAAATACCTTCCAACATGGCACGTGCCGAAGGTTCTTCCAAGAAAAACACCAGTTTCATTTTGGGTCTGCTCCTTTAAAGAAGCCTTCTTTCCACAGATACCCCATTTTGTCGCCTTCCGCCATAAAGGCGGCGATTTGTTCGTTATCGCGGGCGCGGCGGATGCTGGTGCAGCCGTTTTCCTTAACCAGCCAAAACACTTCGTCCAAATGCACGGCATTGAGAAAATCGGGCGAATGGCTGGATACGAACACCTGCCCGCCGCGCTCGGCATAGGCACGAAATTCCTCTGCCAATTCCGGCAACAGGCGCGGATAAAGCTGGTTTTCCGGCTCTTCCACGCATAAAAGCGGATGTGGTTTCGGATCGTAGAGCAGCACCAGATAGGCAAACATTTTAATTGTGCCGTCTGAAACATAGCGGTCGATAAACGGGTCTTGGAAACTGCTGTCTTTAAAGCCCAAAAGCAATCTGCCATCGGGCGACTGGATGGTTTCAACATCACCGATGCCCGGTACACGGTGTTTCATTGCCTGTACAATGTTTTGGAAGATTTTCGGCTCGTTTTCAAAAATGTGCTGTGCCACCAGTTGCAGGTTTTCACCCGACACCGACAAATGCTCGTATTCTCCTGCCGCATCTTTGCTACCGCGCGCCAAATTGATATGAAAGTCTGATACATGCCAATTTTCAATTAACTGGCGGAAAGCACTGGCGGCTTTGAAGCGGGCAAACTGCCCTAGTCCTTTGATTGCCAGCACATCAGGCTCAATTTCCTGATATTCACGAGTGAGATCTTCTTCTTCCTTACTGAAATCTTCCTCGTTGATAATGGCATAGCCTTGACCGTTTTCAAAATTCAAGAAATTGTAGGGTGAGCCGTGTCTGCCGCGCTTATAGCGCAGCTTTTCTCTCCGAACCACAGGTTTTTTGTTTTTATTCTGACCGATATGGATTTCATATGTTACCAAACGATTGACGCCGCCGATGTCCATACGGAATTGGATTTCCAGTTCAATCGTATCTTTGATGGCATCTGCGCCCCTACTCAACACTTCTTTGAAGCCGCCGCGCCGCTGCAATGCGCTACTTACGTTAAATGTGAGACAGTCGCGCAGGAAGCCAAATACGTCAAATAAGGTGGATTTGCCCGTGCCGTTTGCGCCAACCACCACGCAGAAATTGGGAATGTCGGTCATTTCAGTGCGACGGAAGCCTTTAAAATTTTTTAAACGCAGAGTTTCGATGCGCATAGCGTTTCCTTGTTTACGGTTTCAGATTGTTTTCAGGCTGCCTTATCGTAACATAAAGGCAGCCTGAAAACTGTGTGGGCAAGGCCGAATCAATGGCGGAAGTGGCGCACGCCGGTAACGACCATCGCCATGCCGTGTTCATCCGCTGCGGCAAACACTTCTTCGTCGCGCACCGAGCCTGCGGGATGGATAACGGCCTTGATGCCCTGTTCGGCAATCACGTCCACGCCGTCGCGGAAGGGGAAGAAAGCGTCCGATGCCGCGCACGCGCCGTTTAAATCCAAGCCTGCGTCTTGCGCTTTGCGGGCGGCGATGCGGGTGGAATCCACGCGGCTCATTTGACCCGCGCCGATGCCGTAGGTTTGGCCGCCTTTGCCGAACACGATGGCGTTGGATTTCACATATTTGGCCACGTTCCACACAAACAGCAGGTCTTTCCACTCTTGTTCGGTGGGTTGGCGTTTTGACACGACTTTCAAGTCTTCGCGGCGGATGCGGTGGATGTCGGGCGTTTGCACCAGCAGGCCGCCGCCGACGCGTTTGAGCTCGAAGCGGTTGGCGCCGCTGTCAATCGGCACTTCCAGCACGCGCACGTTTTTCTTGGCGGCGGCGATTTCCAGCGCTTCAGCGGTGAACTTGGGCGCCATCAGCACTTCCATAAACTGGTTGTCGGTAATCTGCTTCACGGTGTCGCCATCGACTTCGCGGTTAAAGGCGATGATGCCGCCGAATGCGCTGGTGGTGTCGGTGGCGTAGGCCAGGCGGTAGGCGGCGAGCGGGTTGTCGGCCACGGCCACGCCGCAGGGGTTGGCGTGTTTCACAATCACGCAGGCGGGCGCGTCAAACGATTTGACCGCTTCCCACGCGGCATCGGCATCGGCGATATTGTTATAGGACAACTCTTTGCCCTGAAGCTGGGTGTAGTTCGACAGGCTGCCGGCAAAGGGGTTGAGGTCGCGGTAGAACGCGGCGCGCTGGTGCGGGTTTTCGCCGTAGCGCATTTCCTGCACCTTAAGCCAGCTTTGGTTGAACTGCTGCGGAAACTCGCCGATTTCGGGCTCGCCTGCGAGTTTGTCGTCTGACAGCGAAGTCAGATAATTGGAAATCATGCCGTCGTATTGCGCGGTGTGGCTGAACGCTTTGCGGGCAAGGTTGAAACGGGTTTTGTCGCTGAGGCAGCCTGAACCTTTCAACTCGGCAATCACGGCGGCAAAGTCGGCGTTGTCGGTAATGATGGCGACGTGTTTCCAGTTCTTCGCCGCCGAGCGCACCATGGTTGGGCCGCCGATGTCGATGTTTTCAATCGCGTCTTCCAGCGTGCAGCCGGGCTTGGCGATGGTGGCGGCGAAGGGGTAGAGGTTTACAGCCACCAGGTCAATGTTGCCGATGCCGTGTTCCTGCATTTTGGCGACGTGTTCGGCCAAGTCGCGCCGTCCGAGAATGCCGCCGTGGATTTTCGGGTGCAGCGTTTTCACGCGGCCGTCGAGCA
>CAMURX010000006.1 GCA_947097615.1 uncultured Neisseria sp.
CGCGTGAGCATTTTCGACCGCCTGCCGCAGGCGGCCAGCAGCCGCTGGGTCGCCATCGGCCGGCTCGACATCAACACCAGCGGCCTGCTGATTCTCACCACATCGGGCGAACTGGTGCAGCGTTTCGCCCACCCCAGCTTTGAAGTGGAACGCGAATACGCCGTTCGCGTGTTGGGCGAAATGACCGCCGAACAGATGCGCGAGCTAACCGAAGAAGGCGTGATGCTGGAAGACGGTTTGGCCAAAGTGGAACGCATCTTCGAGCAGGGCGGCGAGGGTGCAAACAAATGGTACAGCGTCGTGATTAAAGAAGGCCGCAACCGCGAAGTGCGCCGCATTTTCGAGCATTTCGGGCTGACAGTAAGCCGCCTCGTGCGCGTGGGATTCGGGCCGATCGGTTTGCCCAACCGCCTCAAACGCGGCCAATTTTACGAGCTTAATCCCGCCGAAGTAGCCAATATTGTGAAATGGGCGGACATGGGTCTGCCAGGCGGGCGGCGGCGCAGGAAATAGGCCGTCTGAAAACGAAGCTGCAAAGAAGTCAAACCTTGCACCCCGACAAAAAGGCATCCCATGAAACACTTGAAAACCGCCCTGCTCTGCGCATCGCTGGCACTGGCCACCGCCGCGCAGGCCGCAGGCAATCCGCACCGCGAAAGCTACGGCACTTGGGAAGAAACCCTTGTCAAAAACGGCCAAGCGTCCGCGGAACGCTTTGTTATCGCCACGCACGGTTTTGAAGAGTTCGCCAAAATCAAAGCCGGCTGCGACAAGCGCAAAAAAGGCTATGTCCACAACACCGACCGCACCAGCGGCCGCGAACTCGCCAAAAGCATCCGCGCAAGCATCGAAGATCAAAACCGCAACGGCACGAAAGAAGAAGCTGAAGCCTATTCCGCGCCCCTGCAAGAAGCATTGGCGAAAATCAGCGCCGACAAAAAATACCTGCGCGTCAATCTTTCTTTAAGCTGCGCAGACGGCGCGATGTCCTTCATCCAGCTCGACCGCAACGACGGCCTGAAAATGTATGCCGCACCCGACGTTTACCATTTCCCCGTCAAACGCGTGCAATAGGCCGTCTGAACGCCGCATTCTGCCGCCGCGCACGCTCCGTCTGCGCGGCGGCAGAATGTTTTGCGCCCGTCCCTCCTTCGTTTCCCTTTCTTGTGCACTGAAAATGTAATATCATAACGCGCGCGTGCATCCGTGCGCCCGTTTTCCATCCGTTTCCAGAAAGAGAGATTATGAAGAAACTCCTTCCCGCCGCCCTGCTCTGCACCGCCGCTCTTGCCCATGCCCACGAAGTTTGGGTGAACGCGCCCGCTGAGCTGTCCGTTTCCGAAGCCTTGCAGGCCGATTTGGCATACAGCCACGATTTCCCGCACGCGGAAAAAATCCCTGCCGACCGCCTGCACATTTTCGCGCCGCTGCACATCACTTCTCCCGACGGCAAAACCGCCGCGCTCAAACAGCAGGGCGAAAACTACCAATACGCATCAGGCCGTCTGAAAAAAGGCAGCTACATCATCAGCGCCACCTACAAGCCGACTTTCTGGTCGAAAGACGCCGCAGGAAAATGGGAGCAGAAAAACATGGCCGATCGCCCGTCGGCCGTGTCCTGCGAGCAAAGCCAAATGTTCGGCAAAAGCGTGGTGAACGTCGGCGGCGCGGAAGATTTAGCCGCCATCTCCCGCCCTGTCGGCCAGATGTTGGAAATCGTGCCGCTGGCAAATCCGAACACGGTCAAACCCGGCCAGCTCTTCCCCGTGCAAATCCTCTATCAGGGCAAAGCGCTGGCGGGCGCAACCGTCACCGCCACGGCAGACACCATTGTCGCCCGCGATTTGGCGGCGGCACACGACCACCGCGAACCGCAGGCCTTTTCCGGCAAAACCGACAAAGAAGGCAAGGTCAACGTTCTGCCGCTGGTGGAAGGACTGTGGAAAGTGAAAGTCGTGCACAAAGCGCCGTTTGCCGATCCGAAAGTCTGCGGCGAATCGGCCGCCTACGCCACGCTGATCATGCCCGTGGGACAGGAGCGCGCGCACACCGAAGCGCACCACCATCACCACCATTAATAAAGCAGGCAGCACAAAGGCCGTCTGAAACCGCCAAACGGGGTTTCAGACGGCCTTTTGAGTGCAATCCGATTGAACAATTGAAGAGCGGCCAAACGGTCAAACAAACAAAGAGGCTGTCTGAAGACCTGTTTTACGGGTTTTCAGACGGCCTCTTCCGTTCTGCTTTCACTCCGCCGTTCGTCGGACAAACTCTTCGCGCGTTTCCAGATTTTTCAAAAAGCGCGACAGCTCCGACAAGGCACCCTCGTAAACGCCGCGCTTGAAATCGATCACTTCGTCTATCGGCGCCCAGTAATCGTGCCAGCGCCAGCCGTCGAACTCGGGATGGCTGGTGGCGCGCAGGTGCACGTCGCTTTCGCGGCCGGTCAGCCGCAGCAGATACCAAATCTGTTTCTGCCCCTTATACGAACCGCGCCACTCGCGGCGCACCCAGTTGTTCGGCACTTCGTAGCGTAGCCAGTCGCGCGTGCGGCCGAGGATTTTCACATGGTGCGGCAGCAGGCCGACTTCCTCCATCAGTTCGCGGTACATCGCCGTTTCGGGGCTCTCGCCCGGCTTGATGCCGCCCTGCGGAAACTGCCAGGAATGCTCGCGCACGCGCTTGCCCCAAAACACGCGGTTGTGCCCGTTTACCAAAATAATCCCGACGTTCGGACGGTAGCCTTCCCTGTCCAACATGATTCCGCCCCTGCGCTGAATTTTAAAGCGCGCGATTTTCCCATATTCAAGGCCGTCTGAAAAGCAAGCGCGGCGGCCTGCGGCCTGCGTTTTCCCGCACGCAAAACCCGTTTTCAGACGGCCTGCGCGCGCATTTTCCGCCGCCTGCAACATTTGTTAAAAAATGTTGGCAAAACCCCATCAAGCGCTTGCGCCGCCTGGTGTTTTGCCGTTTAATGCGCGGCACGCGGCCACCCGCGCGCAACCCTACCGAACAAGAGGAAACACAATGAAAAAAACCCTTTTACTGTCCGCAACCGTCCTGCTGCTTGCAGCCTGCGGCGGCGCGGAACACAGCCCGTCCGATAGTGCGGGCGCGGCGGACGGAGACACAGCCGCTCTGCCCGCCACCGGCAAACTCAACATCTTCAACTGGTCGGACTACGTCGATCCCGACACCGTCGCCGCCTTTGAAAAAGCGGAAAAAATCCGCGTGCGCTACGATTTCTACGACAGCAACGAAGCCCTCGAAGCCAAGCTGCTCACCGGCCATTCCGGCTACGACCTCGTCGCCCCCTCCATCTCCAACGCCGGACGCCAGATACAGGCCGGCGCCTATCAGGAAATCGACAAAAGCCTGATACCGAATTACGCCAACATCGACCCCGCCCTGCTCAAACAAATGGAACAGGTCGATCCCGGCAACAAATACGCCGTTCCCTACTTCTGGGGCATCAACACCCTCGCCGTCAACACCGACAAAGTCAAAGAAGCCCTCGGCACCGACCAACTCCCCGAAAACGAATGGGATCTGGTCTTCAACCCCGAATACACCGCCAAACTCAAACACTGCGGCATCAGCTACTTCGACAGCCCCACCGAACAATACCCGCTCGCCCTCAACTACCTCGGCAAAAACCCCAACAGCGAAAACCCCGCCGACCTCGAAGAAGCCAACCGCCTGATGCAGCGCGTGCGCGGCGACATCAAACGCTTCACCTCCTCCGGCTACATCGACGACATGGCCAGCGGCAACCTCTGCGTCGCCGTCGGCTACGGCGGCGACCTCAACATCGCCAAAAACCGCGCCGAAGAAGCGGGCAACGGCATCAAACTGCGCGTCCTCGCCCCCAAAAGCGGCTTCGGCCTGTGGGTCGACTCCTTCATGATTCCGATGGGCGCCCCCAACGCCGCCAACGCCCACAAATACATCAACCACACCCTCAACCCCGAAGTGGCGGCCAAAAACGGCAACTTCGTCACCTACGCCCCCGCCGCCCAAGCCGCGCGCGGCCTGATGGACGAAAAATACGCCAACGAACCCTCCGTCTTCCCCGACAAAGAAACCCTTACCCGCAGCTTCATCGTCCTGCCCAAATCGCGCGAAACCGTCAAACTGCAAACACGGCTGTGGCAGGCGCTCAAAGCCGGACAGTAACCCCGAAGGCCGTCTGAAAGCACCAAACCGCTTTTCAGATGGCCGCCCGCCAACCCGACCACGGAGAGCAACCATGACAGGCAAACTCAACGGAAAAACCATCCTGATTACCGGCGCCTCGCAAGGCATAGGCGCCGCCGCCGCCAAACACTGCGCTGCCGAAGGCGCCACCGTCGTCCTCGTCGCACGGCGGCAGAAACGCATGGAAAAGGTTTACGACGAAATCGTCGCCGCCGGCTCGCCCGAACCCTACGCCGTCTGCTTCGACCTACTCACCGCCGAAGAAAACGAATTCGCCCAACTAGCCGCCACCATCGCCGAAGCCACGGGCGGCAGGCTCGACGGCATCGTCCACAGCGCCAGCTGCTTCACCGCCCTCTCCCCGCTCGACTTCCAAACCGTCGCCGACTGGGTCAAACAATACCGCATCAACACCGTCGCCCCCATGGGACTCACCCGCGCCTTCACCCCCCTGCTGATGCAGTCGGAAGACGCCTCCGTCGTCTTCGTCAGCGAAAGCCACAGCGAAGCCCCCCAAGCCTACTGGGGCGGCTTCGGCGCATCGAAAGCCGCCCTCAACTACCTCGCCCTCAGCATCGCCGACGAATGGAGCCGCTTCCCCAACCTGCGCGCCAACGTGCTGATACCCGGCGCAGTCAACTCCCCGCAGCGGGAAAAAACCCACCCCGGCGAAGCCAAAAGCGAACGCCGCGACCTCGCCGAAATCATGCCCGCCTTCGTCTACTGGCTGGGCAGCGAAAGCCGCGGCCGCAGCGGCGAAACGGTTTTCCTGTAAAGCGGCAGCAGAAGAAAAAGGCCGTCTGAAACCCGAAACAAAGGTTTCAGACGGCCTTTGCCGAGCCGGTAGGGCGTGTTGCGCGGCAACGCACGCAGTTTGAGGATTTGCGGGAAGCGTGCGGGCAAAAATAAGAGGCCGTCTGAAACCTTGGATTCGGGGTTCAGACGGCCTTACCGACACAAACCGCTGCGGCGGTCAGTTTTTCTTGGTATGCGCCCAGTCGGCTGCTTCGCGCTGCCATTCGACTTCGCCGCCGCTAAGCAGTATCTGCATCATGCCGGCGGTTTCGGCGTCAAGTTTGCGCGATTTTTCCATCAGGGCTTCGTTGGCGAACGGCGGGACTTCGGGGTCGTACAGTTCGGACAGGGTGAACAGGTGGTAGCGGTCGCGGGCGGCGTAGAAGTCGCTCAGTTCTTTTGCCCGATCCTGCGATACGCCGAGGCTTTCGAGGGCGATGCGGCCGCTGCGGATGGCGGCGTCGAAGGTTTCGCGCACGATGAAGTCGGCGCCGGCGTGGTGCAGGTTGTAGGCATGCTGGCGGCCGTGGGCGCGGGCGATAATGGTAAGGTCGGGATAGTGGCGGCGGACAAATTCGACGACTTCGGTGGATTGTTGGTCGTCGCCGATGGCAACGATGAGCAGCTTGGCCTTGCCCAGTCCGATGGAGTTGAGCAGCTCGGGGCTGGTGGCATCGCCGTAGTAGGTTTTGCTGCCGTATTTGGTGAGGCCTTCAACGGTTTCGGCGTGATGGTCGATCACGGTGGTGTGGAAGCCGCAGCTGGTGAGCATGCTGTTGATCTGTTGGCCAAAGCGGCCGTGTCCGAGCAGGATGATGGGGTTTTCTTCGTGCACTTCGTCGTTTGGACGGCTTTCGTTTTCCGCCGCTATCGCGCGCGGGGCGACGACTTTGTCGTAGAAGATAAAGAGTAGCGGGGTGAGCAGCATGGACAGGGCGACGACCAAGGAGATGCGGTCGGCCAGAGCCTGCGGCAGCACTCTGCTTTGTTGCGAGATGGAGAGCAGCACGAAGCCGAATTCACCGGCCTGCGCGAGGCTGATGGCGAACAGTTTGCCTGCGGCGGAAGGCAGGCGGAAGAGTTTGCCCAAGATAAACAGCACCGCGGCTTTAACCAGCATGGTGCCTGCGGTCAGCCCCAAAACCAGCAAAAATTCGCGCCCGAGCAGGCCGAAGTTCATGCCTGCGCCGACGGTGATGAAAAACAGGCCGAGCAGCAGCCCTTTGAAAGGCTCGAGATGGCTTTCCATTTCGTGGCGGTAGGAGCTGTTGGCTAGGGTGACGCCGGCGATGAATGCGCCCAAGGCGGGCGAGAGGCCGATGAGGGACATCAGGGTGGCGATGCCGACGACGACGGCCAGGGTGAACAGGGTAAACATTTCCCGCAGGCGGGTTTTGCTGATAAAGCGGAAGGTGGCAGGCACGAGGTAGCGTACGCCTATCACGATGACGGCAATGGCGGCCACGCTGACGAGAGCGGTTACCCAGCCGGGCTGTCCGGCCATGATATTGGCCTGTTCGTGTCCGTCGCCACCGCTAACCGCCGCCACACCAAGCAGGGGCAGCAGCGCCAGCATGGGAATGGCCGCGACGTCTTGGAAGAGAAGGACGGCAAAACCGGCTTGCCCGCCCGGTGTCGAGAGCAGGTTTTTTTCGTTGAAGGTTTGCAGGACGATGGCGGTAGACGACAGGGCGAGTATGCAGCCGATGGCAACGCCGACCTGCCATGTCTGCCCCCAGACAATGGCGATGCCGACGATGGCCGTCAGAGTCAGCCCGACTTGCAGTCCGCCTAAGCCGAACAGTTTGTGGCGCAGCCGCCAAAGCATCTGCGGCGCGAGCTCCAAGCCGACAAGAAACAGCATCATGACGACGCCGAACTCGGCAACGTGTTGGATGGATTCGGCCTCTTTGCCGACAAAGCCCAATACCGGGCCGATAAGGATGCCGGCCATCAGGTAGCCCAATACCGAACCGAGGCCAAGCTTCTGCGATATCAATACCGCGCCGACGGCAAAGGCCATGTAGATAAAGGTGTACAGCAATATTTCAGTCATGGTGTGTTTTGTCTTACGATAAAGAGGTTTTCAGACGACCTCCGCTAAGGGAGGCCGTCTGAAAAATCAAATTTCGATGCCTTTGAGTTTGGCTACGGTATTGATGTCTTTGTCGCCCCGGCCGGAGAGATTGACCAGAATCACTTGGTCTTTGCCCATTTTCGGCGCGTTTGCCACCGCCCAAGCCAGCGCGTGGCTGGATTCGAGTGCGGGAATGATGCCCTCGAAGCGGCAAAGCAAATCAAAGGCTTCCAGCGCGGCATCGTCATTGGCGGCGGTGTATTCGACACGGCCGATGTCGGCGAGGTGGCTGTGTTCCGGGCCGATGCCGGGGTAGTCCAAGCCGGCGGATACCGAGTGCGTACCGAGTACCTGGCCGTGTTCGTCCTGCATCAGATAGCTGCGGAAACCGTGCAACACGCCGACGGGCGCTTTGCTGGTAATCGGCGCGGCGTGGTCTTTGGTGTCCATGCCCAAGCCGCCCGCTTCCACGCCCACAAGGCGCACGCCCTCTTCGCCGATATATGGGTAAAACAGGCCGATAGCGTTCGAGCCGCCGCCCACGCAGGCCACGGCCACATCAGGCTGGCGGCCGACGGTTTCGAGCATCTGCTCTTTGGCCTCGTTGCCGATTACGCATTGGAAATCACGCACCATTTCTGGATACGGCGCAGGGCCGGCAGCCGTGCCGATGATGTAAAACGTGTCGTCCACGCGGGCGACCCATTCGCGCATCGCTTCGTTCATCGCGTCTTTGAGCGTGCGGCTGCCGCTTTCCACGCCGATGACGTTCGCACCCAAAAGCTTCATGCGGAACACGTTGGGCATTTGGCGTTGGATGTCGTCCGCGCCCATGTACACGTCGCAAGTCATGCCAAAACGCGCGGCCACGGTGGCCGAGGCCACGCCGTGCTGCCCTGCGCCGGTTTCGGCAATCACGCGCTTTTTGCCCATGCGTTTGGCAAGCAGCGCCTGACCGATGGTGTTGTTGACTTTGTGTGCGCCGGTGTGGTTCAAATCTTCGCGTTTCAACCAAATCTGCGCGCCGCCCAAATGCTCGGAAAGCCGCGCGGCATGGTAAACGGGGCTGGGACGGCCGACGTAGTGTTTCAAATCATGACGGAACTGTGCCCAAAATTCGGGGGCGTTTTTCGCCGCCTGATAGGCTTCGGCCAATTCTTTCAAAGCGGGAATCAGGGTTTCGGACACATACAGTCCGCCGTGTTCACCGAAAAAGCCCTGCTCGTCGGGCGCTTGGTAGTTTTTCATAATTTCCTTTATTCGTATTGAATTAACAGCGAATTGAATCTTACAGAATTTTTTTTGAAACAAGCAAATTAATGGCCTAAGGCTGACTAAAGCAACCTTAGACCATTTTCAAACCAAGCTATCAGTAACGCAGCGTGCTGCCGACATTATCGACAATGCGCGGAGTAATGAAGATCAGCAGTTCTTTTTTGCTGTTGTTGCGGGAGCGGTGTTTAAACAGGTTACCCAATACAGGCACATCACCCAGCAATGGAACTTTGTTGACACCATCGGAATTTTCCTCTTCATAAATACCACCTAAAATCAGAGTACCACCGTCTTCCACCATTGCTCTGGTATTCAAGCGCTTGGTGTCGATACAGGGTTCAGAAGAGCCACAATTACGATTTACGGAATCTTTATTTACTTTAATATCCAATATAATTTGACCATCCGGAGTAATATTAGGAGTTACAGTCATACCTAAAACAGCCTTTTTAAAGGAGGTGGAGGTTGCACCACTGGAAGATGCTTCCTGATAAGGGATTTCCGTACCTGCTTCAATTACAGCCTCTTTACGGTTTTGCGTCAAAACTCTTGGCGAAGAAATAATTTTAGCCTTATTTTGTGCCTGTTGTGCCGACAATTCCAATGCCAAAGCACCCGATGCAAGCGAATGAACTAAGGCCAAACTTGAAGTAGCCGCAACCGTCGGAAGATTAATATTTGGATTTAATGTCCAAGTAGGATATCTATCATCAGTTGTTCCATTAGGTTTATAGCTAGGATCATTTCTGGCTCTAAGCGATTTAGCTAAAGCATTTTTATTCTCTATAGAATTACCCCAATCACTACCCCAGCTGTTCTTACCATTGGATCCTGCATAACCAAACTTAACACCGAGTTCACGAGAAAAACCATCTGATGCTTCTACAATCCTAGCTTCAACCATAACTTGGCGTGCAGGAACATCTAATTCTTCCAAAATTTTCTCAAATTTTTGTAGAACTGCAGAGTTATCAGTAATAATTAGCGTATTAGTAGAGGGATCGATTAATGCACTTCCTCTCTTACTTAAAATAGTTCTTCTCTCATCAGAATTATCATTCCTGCTGTCATCATCCAATTTCAGAATTTTGCGGAACTCCTCCACATTCTTGTATTTCAATTGGAATGTACGAGAATACAGCGGGCCCAATTCATCAATTTCACGTTGCTGAGTCAATACTTCTTTGTCTCTAGCCAACAGTTCGGATCTTGGAGCAACATTGATGATATTACCGGAACGACGCATATCCAAACCGCGAGCCTGCATTACCAAATCAAGAGCCTGATCCCAAGGCACATCCTTCAAAGTGAGAGTCATCTTACCAGTAACGCTGTCACTGGCAACAATATTCATCCCAGACTCTTTTGCCAAGATCTGCAAGATGGTACGCACATCAACATCCTGGAAATCAAATGAAACCCGATTACCTTTAAAGGATTTTGACTTATTGGATTGCAAACCATTCACTTCAGCGGAAGTGTTAGGAGAAATTTCTACCGAAATTCGCCCTCCGGATACTTTGTGATTATATGACCAACCACCTTGGTTTTTAATAATAACCTGAGTATTGTTGCCAATTCTTTTCATGATTACATTACGAACAGGCGTACCAAAATCGCTTACATCCAGATTGCGTTGAGCCTGAGTCGGTAATGGATAATTTTTTAAAGTGATCGTAATGCCGCTACTGTTTTGTTTAATATCAGGCTGCCCCTGAAAACCCGGAACAGAAATATCAACAATACCTTCAGACTTACCGGATTTTCTGAAATCAACAGTCGAAGCAGAGTTTACAACCTGTTGTTGGGCGGCTTTGACATTTGCCTGCGCACCTACAGATTCATTGATCCGAATCCAAACTTCATTACCTTTCACTTCAGTTGTATAACGTCCGTTTTTGTTTAAACCGACAACAACTTTAGTCTGACCGTCCGCCTGTTGAGCAGCCACCACCCGGTTTAATAAGGAATCTTCATATTCCAAAACAGGTTGGGGCAAACCAACACCTGTAGTAGGAAAATTAAGAACAAACTGGGTAGGCAAAGCGCTCGGGGACGCAACGGGTAAAACCGCATCCTTATCAAATTTAATTTTAATAATTTTTTGATTATTCGGCATAGAGGAAACATTGATGTTGGTTATATTTCCCGCATATGCCGCATGACCAATGAACGACAATCCCAATATTGCAAATATACTATTGATGGTTTTAACTTTATTCATTACCAATACCCCTTAAAATTTAATTTCCTGTTTTTTCAGAACTACTTAAAATTAACTCTGCAGGACGAAAGGTCCAATTGCCGTTTGCATCCTCAACTAATTCGGTAATCAGGATTGCATCATCCTGAATCTTGGTTACCTTACCATAATTTTGGCCAATATAATTACCTGGAACAACTGTATAAACATGTCCTTCAACCTCTACAAAAGCAGAAGTAGTTCCAGCTTTCTTAAAGGAGCCTACATATTTAATACTGTCCAAATTAAACGCCTCCAACACTTCCTTAGGTCGGTTTAAATCTGGCGCATTGACACCCTTTTGATTGGTACTCAACCGTTTACTATTAAATGCATCCAAAACAGGTTGAATTGCCGGAGTATAAGTCAAAGCAGGAACGCCAATCGGGATCTCCACTGGTTTCACCTTTTTTTCTGCTTCTTTTTTGGTAGCATCAACCCAAACTCTGAGATCTTCAGGTTCATCATCACACGCAGATAAACATAAAAAAGCGGATAGTAAAATTATTTTCTTCATCATCTATGACCCTATTTTAGTTTGCTGCGGACGCAGCGGACGCTGCGCTAGCTTGTTCTGCTGCCAACTCTTCTGCAGGCCGTGCTTTATAAGTATTTGCAATAGCCTCTAATTTAATTTGCCCTGTTTTGTCTTCTTTGGACATATTCAGCTGGCTCAGTGTAATTATTCGAGATAACCCACCAACATCTCTAGCAAATTTTGAAATTTGATCATATTGGCCGCTTATTAAAAGTTTATAGGGTAATCTTTGAATAGCGCCATCGTTTACAGGATCAAGTGGAGAAAGCGCACCAAGCTGCAAATTATTTGTTGAAGCCGCCTGATTCAATTCTTGAATCAAATTAGGTATTTCTTTATCCGTGGGCAATTGTTGCAATAACTGGTTAAAAGACGTGTGCAACGCAGCCAATTCCGATTTTAAATTCTCTAAATTTGCCGCTTTTATACTTTTTTCCTGATACGATTGTTTTAATTCCTCTTCTTTTGCTTTAGCCGAATCCAGTTCAGCCAACTGATCTTGGAAAACCACAAAATATCCAATCACAAGTATCACTGCAACCAAAGCAGCAGCGATGCAAATCTTAAATACAAAATTCAACTCATGTAAATTTTGCAAATCGATTTTTTGGTTGTTCTTAGCCATTTACTTCTCCGTAGCACTTGCACTATTTTGACTTACATCTGAAGCAGAAGATGCTGCCTGTTCATTTTCAGATTGTCTTACCGAATCGCCCAATGACGCGGCAGACGGGTTCAAAACTGTTTTAATAACAAATTTCTGACCATTATCCGTCTTCTCAATTCCAAGAAGTTCTGGTTGATTGAATATCCCTGTTGTCGGCAATGCTCTCATAAACATAGCAATGCGGTTATCACTGGATGCTTTACCAGTAATATCATAAGAATCACCATCTTGCGAAGCTATAGAAAGAACATAGGCTCCCTCAGGAAGCAGTTGATTCAATGTATCTATAATGCGGGCACCCTCAAATCTTTTATTCTGGAGCTCCTCAACCTTCTGTTTCTTAGCTAAGAAATCTGCTTTCTCGGCCTCAAGACTCGCTATTTCTTTAATAGCTTCATCAGTTTTTTGTATTTCCTGCTCCAAGAATGTGTTTCTAGCTTCTTGCGAAGAAATAGCCTGATTTAGACCTACAAAAGCCAATCCTGCCAAACCAATCCCGATTAAACCGGCAGTCATCATCATGACTTTAAACTTCTGCTTTTCCTTTTGGCTTAATTCTTCCCTGTAGGGAAGCAAATTAATTTTAATTAAATCTGTCATAATTACAATCCCCTTAATGCCAAGCCAAATGCTATTGCCAATTCCGAACCAACTTGCTGCATTTCAGAAGCATCTGCCTTCATCCCAATTGAAACAGAAGTTGTCAGATCGACACATTCAGCCGATGTATTTGTTTGAGAAAAAATTGTTTCTGCCAAATTAGCCTGAGTAGAAGCTGATCCGGTAAGGAATATATTCCTTACATTGGCAAACTGCTCACCCGACTGAGTGGTGTAGTAAAACTGCAAAACACGTTGGACTTCCTGAGCAATTTGGGCATTGAAACGATCAGCCACCTGAATCTGATAATCAGCAGGCTTATTTTCACTCTTACGCATAACTTTAGCCTGCTCATCGCTCACCTGATAAGTTCGCTGGATTAACTGACAAAGCTGCTCACCACCCAAAGCGGATTCTTGCCGATACAGAATTTGACCGTTTTGCAACACCAAGGAAGACATTTCATTCTCTGAAACATGAACGACCATGACTTTGTCAGACAAAAACTCAGGATTTTGCCTATCCATCCAATAATTAAAAGCATTAGCCTGAGCCAGCACATCCACATCTAACGATTGCAAACTCAAACCAGCGCTATCAAACACTTCTAGCCTGGGCTCCAGATCTTCTTTTCGCGCAGCAACCACCAGCACCTTCTTACCTGCCGAACCCGTTCCCTCTTGAACAACCCGATAGTCATAATTAACTTCATTCAAGGGCATCTGCTGCGAGACCTCAAACTCGACAAAATCTGCCAAATCCATATCGGCATCTTTTTCGTTGTAGGTTACAGTTTCTATATTAGCCAGCGACTGCGGAATGGCGCCGATGATATTGCGGCTATTACCTCCCAGCTGCGTATATGCATGTTGCAAGTACGCTACAAGCTGATCGTAATCCTGAACGATTGCACCCTTGATGATATTCTTCGGCAACCGGACAATAGAGTAATTATCCAACTGCACTTGATTCAAATTACGCCCCGACAACTGAACGATTTTTACAGCATCCTGGGTGATATCAATCCCCACCGACGCACGCGAGGAAAAGCTGGAAGAAGCTTTACCTTTTGTATTTTTTTGACTTTTTGTTAAACGCATAACTCATTTCCCTGCCAAATAATATTGGTTACAATATCGGCTTCCGTAAGCGGTTGATAAGAAGGAGCGGCAATAAAATTACCGCCCTGTTTAAACGTTAAGACCATTTTACTTTATTTAATACCCTTTGGGGTAAATATTACTTAGTCATGATTAAAAAAATTTTCACCACCCTTATCGGTCTGTTCATCGGGCTGGCTCTGTTTGCTGTCGGTCTGCTGGCCATCGCCGTTTTGACAACCTATCCCAAACTTCCTTCATTAGATGCCGTGCAAAACTACCAGCCGAGAATGCCTTTGATGATTTACTCTTCAGACGGCAAGCTGATCGGCTCTTATGGTGAGGAACGGCGCGCCTTTACCGAAATCAAAGACTTCCCCCAAGTGTTGAAAAACGCGGTTATTGCCGCGGAAGACAAACGCTTCTACGACCACTGGGGCGTAGACGTTATCGGCGTCGGCCGCGCCATCATTGGCAACCTCACTTCCGGCGGCGTACAGTCCGGCGCCAGCACGATTACCCAGCAGGTAGCGCGCAACTTCTACCTCACCAACGAAAGAACGCTGACAAGGAAATTCAACGAAGCCCTGCTGGCCTACAAAATCGAACAATCCTTAACCAAAGACCAGATTTTGGAACTGTACTTCAACCAAATCTATCTCGGGCAGCGTGCCTACGGTTTTGCAGCCGCTTCGCAAGTCTATTTCAACAAACCGGTTCAGGAGCTGACTTTGGCGGAAGCCTCCATGCTGGCCGGCCTGCCCAAATTCCCCTCGGCTGCCAATCCCTTGGTCAACCCCAAACGTGCCAAACAGCGTCAGGAATACATCCTGAACAACATGGTCGAACTGGGCATGATCACACCCGAGCAAAAAAACGCCGCGTTCAACGAAGAACTCCATTACGAGCGCCATGTCCAAGACATCGACCAAACATCCTTATATGTTGCCGAAATGGCGCGCCAGGAGCTTTATGAAAAATACGGTGAAGACGCCTACACGCAGGGTTTCAAGGTTTACACCACCGTCGACACCGACAGCCAGCGCGTCGCCACCAACGCCCTACGCAAAACCCTGCGCGGATTCGACCGCGGCAGCGCCTACCGCGGTGCGGAAGGCTATTTGGAATTAAGCAAAGATACCGACGAAGACACCGAAGAAATCGTCGGCAAATACCTGTCCACCATGCATGCGGTAGACGGATTGGAACCGGCCGTCGTCATCACCGCATCAAAAAGCAAAGGCATCACCGCCCAAATCACCACCGGCGAACGCATCCAGCTGACACCCGCGCAAATGGGCGGAGCGCGTAATGCCGTTCTCAACGCCAAACTTGAAGAAGCGCAAATCCGCCCGGGAGCGGTCATCCGCGTACAAAAAGTCAAAGGCAGCGGCTGGCGCATCGCCCAAGAACCGGCGCTGCAAGGCGCACTCGTCGCACTAGACGCCCGCACCGGCGCCGTGCGCGCACTGGTCGGCGGCTACAACTTCCACAGCAAAAACTTCAACCGCGCCACCCAGGCCATGCGCCAACCCGGCTCATCGTTCAAACCCTTCGTCTATTCCGCGGGGCTGTCCAAAGGCATGACCGCCGCCACCCTAATTAACGACGAACCCATCTCCATCCCCGGCGCGGGACGCGGCGGACGCCCGTGGACACCGAAAAATTCAGACGGCCGCTACGACGGCCCCATCACCCTGCGCCACGCGCTGACCCGCTCGAAAAACATGGTCTCCATCCGCATCCTGATGGCTACCGGCGTCAACTACACCCAGCAGTACATCCAAAAATTCGGCTTCAAACCCAACAACCACCCGGCCAACCTCTCCATGGCACTGGGCGCAGGATCGAGCACACCTCTGCAAATGGCCGAAGGCTACGCCGTATTTGCCAACGGCGGCTACAAAGTGTCCGCCTACGTCATCGACAAAATCTACGACTCGCAAGATCATCTGAAAGCGCAGATGCAGCCCCTCGTCGCCGGAGAAAACGCACCGCAGGTCATCGACCCGCGCAACGCCTACATCATGTACAAAATGATGCAGGACGTCGTCAAATACGGTACGGCACGCGGCGCACTCGCCCTCGGCCGCTCCGACATCGCCGGCAAAACCGGCACCACCAACGACAACAAAGACGCCTGGTTCGTCGGCTTCAACCCCGACATCGTCACCGCCGTCTACATCGGTTTCGACAAACCGCGCAGCATGGGACGCGCGGGCTATGGCGGCACCATCGCCCTGCCCGTCTGGGTCGAATACATGCGCCACGCCCTCAAAGGCAAACCGAGCACAGGCATGAAAGTACCTGGCGGCATGGTTCTGCGCGGCGGCGAATACTTCTATAAAGAGCGCCAAACCACCGACCCCTCGCTGCGCATCGACAACAGCAGCAGCCGCTCCGACTCCGACGGCACCATCGGCAAACCCGCCGACACCGACAGCGGCGCGGCAGCCGAGCGCGAACTCAGGCCGACCAACGTCAACCAAGACGAACAGGAAATCAAGCCGAGCAACCGCCGCCCCGTCAACAACACCGACTTGGACGACCTCTTCTAAAACAGCCGCCAATCCAACGGCAAAACGGCAGCCCGCAAAGCTGCCGTTTCCTGTTTTCAGACGGCCGCACCCCACAGACCGTCTGAAAACACAAAGGCCGTCTGAAACACCGCCCCCGAACCGCCTGATAAAAGAAATAAAAAGCGTCTTAACCGCCGCCATGCGTTTTTTAGCATAAAAATAGCGTAAACTACGCGCCTTTCGGGACAGCCGTCCCAGCAGAAACACCATCCGATTTGAGGAAACACCAATGGCCACAGGTCAAACCATCACCCTCCCCGTCCCCAGCGGACACGGCAGCCTGGAACAATACATCCACACCGTCAACAGCATCCCCATGCTCACCCCCGAAGAAGAACACAACCTCGCCGAACGCAAAATAAGCGGCGACGTCGAAGCCGCCAAACAACTCATCCTGTCCCACCTGCGCGTCGTCGTCTCCATCGCCCGCGGCTACGACGGCTACGGCCTCAACCAGGCCGACCTCATCCAAGAAGGCAACATCGGCCTGATGAAAGCCGTCAAACGCTACGAACCCGACCGCGGCGCCCGCCTCTTCTCCTTTGCCGTCCACTGGATCAAAGCCGAAATCCACGAATTTATCTTAAGAAACTGGCGGCTCGTGCGCGTCGCCACCACCAAACCCCAGCGCAAACTCTTCTTCAACCTGCGCTCCATGCGCAAATCCCTGTCCGCCCTGTCGCCGAAAGAAGCCCAGGCCATCGCCGACGACCTCGGCGTCAAACTGTCCGAAGTCATGGAAATGGAACAGCGCATGACCGGCAAAGACGTCGCCCTCCTCGCCGACAACAGCGACGACGAAGACAGCTTCGCCCCCATCGACTGGCTGGCCGACCACGAAACCGAGCCCACCCGCCAAATCGAACAAAAAGCCCACTACGCCCTGCAAACCGAAGGCCTGCAAAACGCCCTCGCCAAACTCGACGACCGCAGCAGACGCATCGTCGAAACCCGCTGGCTGCAAGACGACGGCGGCCTCACCCTCCACCAGCTTGCCGCCGAATACGGCGTCTCCGCCGAGCGCATCCGCCAAATCGAAGCCAAAGCCATGCAGAAACTGCGCGGCTTTCTCGCCGAAGAAGCCGAACAATAATCCGCCAAAGGCCGTCTGAAACCACAAAACCCCGTCCCAACATCCCTCTTTCTCAGACTGCCTCAAACCGGCAAACACACAACAAAAGGCCGTCTGAAAAACAAGCGCCACCCGTTTCAGACGGCCTTTTGCACAGCGCGCCGTACTTACGCTACAATCCGCGCGTTTTTTTCCAACCACCTACAAAGGCTTTCACTATGCTGACAGGCAGCTTGGTCGCACTGGTCACCCCCATGCGCGAAGACGGCAGCGTCGATCTCCCCCAACTCGAAAAACTGATCGACTGGCACATCGCCAACGGCACCGACGCCCTCGTCATCGCCGGCACCACCGGCGAATCCGCCACCCTATCCATCCCCGAACAAACCCTCGTCATCGAAACAGCCGTCAAACACGCCGCCAAACGCATCCCCATCGTCGCCGGCACAGGCGCCAACAACACCATCGAAGCCGTCGAACTCTCCCAAGCCGCCAAAAAAGCAGGCGCCGACGCCACACTCTCCGTCGTCCCCTACTACAACAAACCCTCGCAGGAAGGCATCTACCGCCACTTCAAAACCATCGCCGAAACCGTAGACATCCCCATGATCATCTACAACGTACCCGGCCGCACCGTCGTCAACATGAACAACGACACCATCCTGCGCCTGGCACAAATCCCCAACATCACCGGCGTCAAAGAAGCCAGCGGCGCCCTTGCCCGCGAAATCGACCTCATCAACCGCGCCCCCGAAGGCTTCGCCGTCTACTCCGGCGACGACCCCACTGCCCTGCCCTTCCTGCTCTGCGGCGGCCACGGCGTCATCACCGTCGCCGCCAACGTCGCCCCCAAACTCTTCGCCGACATGTGCCGCGCCGCCCTCACCGGCAACATCGCAGAAGCACGCCGCCTGAACGAACAACTCATCCCCGTTTACGACGTCATGTTCTGCGAACCCAGCCCCGCCGCACCCAAATGGGCAGCCGCGCAACTGGGCGTCTGCACCGAACACGTCCGCCTGCCCATCATCCCCCTCACACCCGACGGCCAAAACAAAGTGCGCACCGCACTGCAAACCGCCGGACTGATTTGATTTCATCCCACACGGAGTCTGTATGAATCCCATCAAACCCGCCGCACTCGCTATCGCCCTCATCGGCCTCTCGGCCTGCTCGGGCAGCAAAAAAGAACAACCCAAACTCGACTACCAGTCGGAAAACCGCAAAATCGTCAACCTCGAAGTCCCACCCGACCTGAACAACCCCAACCAGGGCAATCTCTACCAACTGCCCGCCGGAGTTGGCGCAGTACGCGCCAGCGACTTCAACCGCAACAACGCCGCCAAACAAAACGCCGCCGGACAAACCGTCCTCAGCAACGTCAAAGGCGTCAAAATGGAACGCGACGGCAGCCAGCGCTGGCTCACCGTCTCCGGCAAACAGCCCGCCGAACTCTGGCCGCTGCTCAAAGCCTTTTGGCAGGAAAGCGGCTTTACCATCGCCTCCGAAGAACCCTCCATCGGCCAAATGGAAACCGACTGGGCGGAAAACCGCGCCAAACTCGCCGGCGGCGGCCTGCGCAGCATCCTCGAAAAAATCGGCCTCGGCGGCATCTACTCCACCAGCGAACGCGACAAATTCATCATCCGCGTCGAAAAAGGCCGCAACGGCGCCACCGACATCTTCTTTGCCCACAAAGGCATGAGCGAAACCTATGCCGACCGCAAAAAAGAAACCACCATGTGGCAGCCCCGCGCCAACGACCCCAACCTCGAAGCTGCCTTCCTCGCCCGCTTCATGCAATACCTCGGCGCCGACGAGCAGCAAATCCAAAACCAGCTCCAACAAACCGCCGACAGCGGCAGCGCGGCCGGTCTTGCCAAACTCGAAAACGGCAGCCTCCTCCTGTCGGGCGACTATCAGCGCAACTGGCGCCGCACCGCCCTCGCCCTCGACCGCATCGGCCTGACCGTTATCGGCCAAAACACCGAAAAACACGCCTTCCTCGTGCAGCCCGCACAAAACGAAAGCACCTCGGTCAGCACGAAAAAACCCGGCCTCATCGGTCGCCTGTTCGGCAAAAAAGCCCCCGAAGCCCAACAGCTTCCCGAACTGATCGTCTTCGTCGAACCCACGGCCAACGGCGCGCGCCTGCAAATCCTCAACAAAGACGGCAGCCGCTACACAGGATCGGAAGCCTCCACCTGGCTCGCCCGCCTGCACACCGAACTGCGCTGACTGCGTATCCGTAAAAGGCCGTCTGAAAACCCCGGAAAGGGCTTTTCAGACGGCCTTTTTTATCTGCAAACCTTTGCCAAACCCCTCCGAGGTCGTCTGAAAACGCGCGGCGGCAAGGTTCGTCCTGCCAATGTTCCGTTGTTCCGCTTGCTTTGTTCGGGGG